>JBAIYS010000020.1 GCA_036763105.1 Peptococcaceae bacterium 1198_IL3148
ATGTAAATTGAAAATAAGTTTTTCTGGTGGCTTTGCCGCAGAGGGTACACCCGTTCCCATACCGAACACGGAAGTTAAGCTCTGCAGGGCCGATGGTACTTGGGTTTATCCCTGGGAGAGTAGGTCGTCGCCAGAATTAATTTTTAAGGGGCTGTTGCAAGAGTTTGCAACAGCCCCTTTATGTACTGAATATAAAACATTCATTGAAGCAACCAAACGAACCCCAGGTGTCTTTTACCTTTACTTTTTAGATAAAAGGTTAATTTAAAGACCCGGCACCTGCTGCAGGTGGCGAACGATATATAGTGGCGCAGCAAAAGACACCGGCTGAGAACGAAAAGGTTGCTTAGACGAAACCAGCCTTTTTTATTTCTCAAAATGGGAATGGTTATTGGCTGAATCGAGAATAAATAATATAGACAGATACATCAATAAGGGGACTGAAAAATGAACAAAAAGCTTTGGCTTTTTTTAGTGTTTGGCATATTAACAATGGTCTTAATAGTTGGTTGTGGAGGCGATGATGGAGATAATGCTGCTCCCACTGCACCGGAGGAAAAAGTTATTCGCCACAATTATGGGCCACAACCAGAATCAATAGATCCGGCTTTGAATACAACGGTAAACGGCGGTACATTAATTATTGCCAATTTTGAAGGATTAACCAGCTTGGATGAACACGATCGCCCTGTGCCCGGGGTGGCCAAGAGTTGGGAGTTATCTGAGGATGGAACAACCTATACCTTTCATTTAAGAGAAGATGCCCAATGGTCCGACGGCCAGCCAGTAACTGCTAAGGATTTTGCCTATGCTTGGAAAAGGGTGCTGGAGCCTGGAAGCAAGGCCAAATATGCCTATCAGCTATTCCATATCAAGAATGCTAACAACTATCATCAAGGTAAAGCCACCGCAGAGGATTTAGGTATTAAGGTGGTAGATGATCACACGTTAAAAGTAGAGTTGGTTGCTCCCACACCATATTTTTTAAATATAACCGCCTTTCCTACTCTTTTTCCAGTGAGGGCGGATATCATTGAACAGCATGGAGAGCAATGGACGAAAAACCCAGATACCTATATCGGCAATGGCCCCTTTAAGTTGGTGGAATGGCAGAGCAACGAACATATGCGTTTTGTTAAGAATAAATATTATTGGAATGCCGATGCCATTAAAATTGACGGTATTTATGAAACCTTTATCCCTGATGCCAACAGTATGTTGGCATCGTACCAAAATGATGATATTGATATTATTGAACAGGTGCCGTTGGAGCAATTGGATCAGCTAAAAAAAGAATCCAAAGAACTACAGATTATTCCACAATTAGGCACTTATTACTATGCCTTTAACGTTACCCAGGCACCCTTTGATGATGTCAGAGTAAGAAAAGCTTTTAACGTGGCCTTAGATAAAGAAGTTATCACTGACCAGGTGAGAAAATCTGGAATTGCCGCCGGCGCATTGGTACCACCAGGGGTCCCCGATGCCGAAAGCGGTAAAGAGTTTCGGGAAGTGGGTGACCAATTCTTTGCCACTAAAGCTGAACCAGAGAAAGCTAAAAAACTATTGGCAGAGGCAGGTTATCCCGATGGTAAGGAATTTCCGGCAGTTACTTTGACTTACAACACTGAAGAAGGTCACCAACAAATAGCTGAAGCGGCGCTGGAAATGTGGCAGCAAAATTTAGGTATCAATAACATCAAGCTGGTGGGCCTGGGGAAAAAAGAGTTTATAGCAAATAGACAAAAGGGCGATTTTCAAATTGCCCGGCATGGTTGGCTGGGTGATTATGCTGACCCAGCGACCTTTTTGCAACTATTTATCACCGGTAATGATAATAATAGTACCCAATGGAGCAACAAAGAGTTTGATGAACTAATCGCTAAATCCAGAATGTCTACATCTGCAACAGAGCGGATGAAATTATTACATCAGGGAGAAAAAATGATTCTTAATGAGGCCATAATCATTCCGGTGTTCCATTACACTGAAAACATCATGATTAAGGACCGAATAAAAAATGTACACAAGTCGTCCCTTGGGTTTACCTACTTTGATAAAGCAGAGATGGCATCATAGGCAGAAAGGAGGCTGTTGCAAAATTTTGCAACAGCCCCTTATTGCTAAATAACCAAATCTATAAACTATCCTGGTAGATTAAACTTTGAACCGCTGGCTGGCTTGGTTACAGTGGTGCCACCGAACTTTCTATATATATAACCAGTGTAGGCAATAACCAGTGGCATGCCGATTAATGCCAAAATGAGCATTACATTTAAGGTCAGTTGAGAGGACGATGCGTTATAGATAGTTAAACTGTTAGCTAAGTTGTTGTTAGCCGGTACCAAGTAAGGAAACAAACTGACCGCAGCTATTGCCATTACGCCGGTGATGTTTAGGGCTGAGGCCAAAAATGGTTGCCAGCGGGCGTCTTTTTTAAGTGCCACTGGGTAATAGAGCATGCCAGCCAACGCCATTACAGGCAGAATGAACAGCAACGGCTGATGGAAAAAATTTTCAAATAACCTAGGGGTGCTGATATAACTCCAGATGGTACCAATGGTAAATAATATTATATAAGCTAACCAGGCGTTGCGTCCCCACCCACGGGCCTTTTGACTTAAGGGGCTGTCGGTTTTAGCGATGAGAAAAGCAGCTCCGTGCATGGTAAACATCGCTAGACTTACTAATCCGATAACAATGGCATAGGGGTTTAATAAGCCAAAGAAGGTGCCAGCAAAGTTATGTTGGGCATCTAAAGGAATTCCCCGCAAAATGTTGCCCACCGCCACCCCAAACAGTACCGATGGTAAAATGCTACCCAAACTAAAGCCGATGTCCCAAACTTTTTTCCACCGAGGAGTATCCAGCAGGTGCTGAAACTCGATGGAGACCGCTCTGAAGATTAAGGCAAAGAGCAGTAACATCAAAGCTAAGTAAAAACCGCTAAAGACAGTGGCATAAACCATGGGGAAAGCAGCAAAAATTGCTCCACCACCGGTTAATAACCACACCTGGTTACTATCCCAAAAGGGCCCGATGGTATAGAACATAGCACTGCGCTCGTGGTCATCTTTGGTAAACAAATGTAAATTACCAATGCCCAAATCAAATCCGTCCAACAGAGCATAGCCAGTAATTAAAACAGTCACTAAAAGAAACCATATTGTCTGCAATGTAGCCAGTGTCATTACATACGCACCCCCTTAGTGGATGGTACCGATTCGGTGGGACCTTCTGCAATTTTTCTCTTCAACAAGAAAATCCAAACGGAGAACAGCACTGCGTAAATAGCGATAAAAACAATTATTGATAGCAAAACCTGTGCTGCTGGTACGGTAAAGGAAGCGCCTTCAACAGTTTTCATTAGCCGATACACAATCCAAGGTTGCCGTCCCACCTCTGCTGCTATCCAGCCCAATTCGTTAGCGATAAAGGGCAGTGGTATGCAAAACATTAATAATTTTAAGTACAGTGGGTTTTGGTAGATAGTGCCTCGCCGCAAAAGGTAGGCACCCAACAGGGTTGTGCCGATAAATAGCACCCCGAGGCCCACCATTAAGTGAAAGCTTATAAAAGTGATCCCCAAGGGCGGCCATTCTTCTTTGGGATAGTCATTTAAGCCTTTAACTTCAGCACTGGTGTCACCAAAGGCGATCCAACTGAGTAGTTTAGGAATGCCAACGGCAAAGTGAACAGTTCTTTCTTCGCCGTCGGGGATCCCAAAGATCAGTAGAGGCGCCTCGGTTTCGGTTTCAAAAATACCTTCAAAGGCCGCCAGTTTTTCCGGTTGAGTATGGGCAACCTGCACTGCATGGGAGTGTCCCAGCACCCCTTGCATTAGAGAAGCCACTAAAGCCACAATCAAAGCTATTTTTAAACTCTTTTTGGCTAGGTCTAGGTGTCTTTTTTTGAACAAATAATAGGCAGAAATGCCCATGATAAAGAAAGCACCGGTGATTAGGGCAGCATCAACGGTGTGCAAATAACGGGGCACGGTGGATGGATTAAATACCGCTGCCCAAAAATCCGTTAATTCTGCCCGGCCGTTGTTAATATGAAAGCCTGCCGGGGTTTGCATCCAAGAATTGGCCACAATGATCCAAAAGGCAGATAATGTTGAACCTAAAGCCACCATTAATGATGAAAACCAATAGAACTTTTTAGAAACCCGCTCTTTCCCCCAAATTAAAACACCAATAAAGGCTGATTCCAAAAAGAAAGCAAGAATACCTTCGGCAGCCAAAGGAGCACCAAATATATCTCCCACAAAACGGGAATACTCAGACCAGTTGGTGCCAAACTGAAATTCCATTACAATACCAGAAGCTACACCCACCACAAAACTAATGGCAAATAATTTAATCCAAAAATACGACATCTTTTGATAAAGATCATGATTAGTTCTTAAATATAATGTCTGCATAATGACGATTATCCAGGCCATACCAATGGTTAAAGGCGGAAAAAGAAAATGAAAGCCCACCGTCATGGCAAACTGGATACGGGATAATAAAACCACATCCAAAAACTCCATAAGCTAACCCCCTTTTAAGGACAAATGTTTACAAATTTAGTATACATTATGACGGGTTGTCTTTACAACTAATATTTAACAATTAATAAAATATTAATATTAAATGGTAATTTCTATAACCTATGCTATAATGTAAGCGAACATACTTTCTGTTTTGAGTGGGTGAAGAGATGGACTTAGCTGAAAAGTTAAAAATACTATCCGACGCTGCTAAATACGATGTTTCTTGTTCATCCAGTGGCAGTAAACGCAAAAACACAACCGGTGGTGTGGGGAATGCAGCGGCCAGTGGTATTTGCCACAGTTGGACCGAGGATGGGCGCTGTGTCTCGTTACTTAAAATCCTATTTTCTAATTGCTGTTGCTATGATTGTGCTTATTGTGTAAATAGAACATCAAATGATATTCCCAGAGCCACCTTTACTCCCCAGGAGGTGGCTGACTTAACGATAAATTTCTATCGTCGCAATTATATTGAGGGGCTTTTTTTAAGTTCCGCCATTATTAAAAATTGTGATTACACTATGGAAATGTTATTGAACACTGTGAAAATAATTAGAAAGGTACATCGATTCAATGGCTACATTCACCTCAAGGCTATTCCTGGGGCCGATTTTAAATTGATAGCGGAAGCTGGCAAGTATGTAGACAGAATGAGTGCCAATATTGAATTGCCAAGCGATGGCGGCCTTAAACTACTGGCCCCCCAGAAAAAGCAGACCGATATCCTTGGTTCAATGGAAAGAATCAGTGAAAGAATTACTGTATATAAAGAAGATCGCAAGCTAACCAACAAAACAGTTCCCTTTGTGCCAGCGGGACAAAGTACTCAGTTGATTGTTGGCGCCACCCCTGATCACGATTTAAAGATTCTTCAACTGTCAGAGAACTTGTATAGGAATTATCAACTGAAAAGGGTATACTACTCGGCCTATGTGCCAGTATCCAACGACCCTAAACTGCCGATGCTTAAAGCACCGCCACTGGTAAGGGAAAATCGCCTTTATCAAGCCGACTGGTTGTTGCGCTTTTATGGTTTTTCCGCCCAAGAATTACTGGATAATAACAATCCCAATTTTGATTTGCAATTGGATCCTAAGTCTAATTGGGCGTTAAGAAACCTGCATTTGTTTCCCTTAGAGGTAAATCGGGTGGATTATGAGCTGTTGTTGCGGGTTCCGGGAATTGGAGTTATTTCAGCCAAACGCATTGTTGCCGCCAGGCGTTTTGCTGCCCTAAGTTACGAAGATTTAAAAAAAATAGGGGTGGTGTTAAAGCGGGCCCGTTACTTTATCACCTGTCGGGGTAAGTATTATGGTGAGGTACCCTTTAAAGAGCATACCATTCGTCAACGCATTATTAGCCCCCAACCATCAGTCGAACAGCTGACGATGTTTGATGGCTTAGGATATAAAAATTAGGTGGTGTTGTTAATTGAACATTTACATTTATGACGGCAGTTTTGAGGGTTTGTTGACAGCCATCTACCAGGCCTACTATCGGCCGGAAAAACCAGCGGCCATAGTGACCAAACAACGCTTTTCTGACGGCTTGTTTATTATCCCTATTGAGATTAAAACCGAACCAGACATGGCCCGCAAGGTTTCAAAGGCCATTGCCGAAAAAATTTCTCCTACAGCATTGCGTCGTATATACCGAGCTTATTTATCTGAGTTGCCGGAAATAGAAGATGCAATTTATCGTTACCTGCGATTGGGCTTTAAAATTGGCCGAAACATAGACAAATATCTTTCGGAACAGGCGGTAATGACAATCCATCAAACCAGCCGAAAGGTAGACGGGGAGCGCCACCGAATGTTGGGATTACTGCGCTTTCGTTGTACAAAAAACAATATTTATTACGCCACAATGGAACCGGACTTTAATATACTGGCGCTGATTGCTCCACATTTTGTCCAGCGGTTGGCCGATCAAAATTGGGTAATTCATGATATAAAAAGGGGGTTGGCGGCTTTTTATAACGGCAACCCATGGGTAATGGTGAAGTTAACAGCGGTCAAACAATTTAATTATGCAGCAAGCGAAGAATGTTACCAACAATTATGGAAGGATTACTATAATAGTGTTACTATAGCTAGTCGTAAAAACCCGAAGTTGCAACGGCAATTTATGCCGGTACGTTATTGGAATCATTTAATAGAAAAACAATAAAAGATTGCGATCGAGCCTCAACATTAACTTTACGCATTTTTATCACCTCCCATTGAGTTTATTAATAATTCTGTCAATATTGACAAAATCTTGCAAAAGTTAGATTTTTTAAGATAAACTTGACATAAAAGCGCGAAATTTTATATAATAGAAAAGCACCGTTCCTCGATAGCTCAATGGTGGAGCAACCGGCTGTTAACCGGTAGGTTGTAGGTTCGAGTCCTACTCGAGGAGCCATTTGGGCCCATAGCTCAACGGTTAGAGCGCCCGGCTCATAACCGGTCGGTTCTAGGTTCGAATCCTAGTGGGCCCACCAATAGAAGAGGGAGTATTGCTAGCGGCTTTAGCAATACTCCCTTTTTATATAACATATTTAATGTTTATAAATTCTTGCCGGCTTCAGTGTTTGCGGCTTGTCACAATTCCCTTCGATATGTAGGTGTTATATAATTATATCAACATGATCTTTTTGACCCCTATACTAACCCTGGTACAGACTTAATTGTGGACCAATATTACCACGGCATCGACTATAGCTTAGATTACTATGATGCCAATGATTATACTGATGATTTTGGCAGCGGTTTTGACGACTTTGGTGGGGGCTTTGGCAATAATTTTTAGTGACATCCCTTGAATTCCCCCTAATAATCAACTATACTTTTAATAGTTTAATATATTGGGAGCTTGTGGAAGCAGGCTGAGAGTGCGGCTAAACCGTCGCAGACCGATTGAACCTGTTGGGTAATGCCAGCGTAGGGAAAGTAGTTAGGTATTTTATGGGCACTTTGCTTTACGCAAGGTGCTTTTTTATTTTACCGAAGGGAATGATAAATTAATGGATTTGAAAAAGGTTGTTAACAATTTAGAGCTAGTGCGGGAAATATGCCCACTGGTTCACAACATGACAAATGTGGTGGTGACAAATTATACTGCCAATGGTTTATATGCCTTGGGAGCAGCACCGGTGATGGCTTACGCTAGGGAAGAAGTGGCTGATATGGCCAAAATAGCCGGAGCGGTAATGCTTAACATTGGTACTTTGGATGAGGCACAAGTGGCAGCGATGATCATTGCTGGCCAATCTGCCAACGCCAATGGTGTGCCGGTAATTTTTGACCCCGTCGGTGCTGGCGCAACCCCTTATCGCACCGCTGTGTCCCAAAAAATTCTTAAAGAAGTCAATATCTCTATTTTAAGGGGTAATGCCGGCGAAGTTGCCAACGTGATTGGTGAAAACTTGGCCGTTAAAGGGGTAGATGGCGGTGACGTTGGCGGTGATACTGTGGCCCTGGCTCAATTGGCAGCTAATAAATTAGGCACAGTGGTGGTCATCACCGGTAAAGACGACGTGGTTACCGATGGTCAAGTAACCTATGTCATCCATAACGGCCATGCTATATTAACTAAGGTTACTGGCACCGGTTGCTTGTTGTCCGCTGTGGTGGGAGCCTTTGCTGCAGTGGAAAAAGATTTGACATTGGCGGCCACATCAGCACTGGTTTACTATGGGGTGGCGGCAGAAATTGCTGCTGAAATGAAAGCCCCAGCAGGTCCCGGTAGTTTTCAAATAGAGTTTTTAAACCAGTTGGCCAAGGTGTCTGCTGGAGAGATAATGAAATATGGAGTGGTAGAAAAACTTTAGTAGAAAGAAGGCTAATAAATGAGTAACACATACAAGGCTTTGACCATCGCCGGATCAGACAGTGGCGGTGGTGCTGGCATTCAAGCGGATATAAAGACATTCCAAGAATTGGGTGTATTTGGTATGTCAGCTCTAACTGCTGTTACCGCCCAAAACACATTGGGTGTGCAAGGGGTATATCCCTTGCCGGTGGAGGCGGTAAAACAGCAAATACAGTCCATTGGTGAAGATTTGGGAGCGGATGCGGTAAAAACAGGTATGCTGTTCAGTGGTGAAATTATTCAGGCAGTGGCTGAAATAATCCAGCAGTTTGAACTAAAAAACTTGGTTGTGGACCCAGTGATGATTGCCAAAGGTGGTGCTTCATTACTGCGAGATGAGGCCGTTAGTGCGTTAAAGCAACACTTAATTCCGTTGGCCACAGTAATCACCCCCAATATACCGGAAGCAGAGGTTTTGGCGGGAATGACAATCCGCACCATGACCGATAAACAACAAGCCGCGAAAAAGTTATTGGCCTTAGGTGCTAAGTATGTGGTCATTAAAGGTGGACATAGCACTGACAGCGATGGGGCCATAGATATGCTCTATGATGGTCAGGAATTCACCTATTATAAAGGTATGAGAATTAATACTGACAACACCCATGGCACCGGTTGCACCTTCTCTGCCGCCATTGCTGCAGAGTTGGCCAAAGGCAAGGGTGTAAAAAAGGCGGTACAGGTGGCTAAAGAGTTTATTCAAGCGGCCATCGAAGAAGATATGGGTATCGGTCACGGCCATGGGCCAACGAACCATTGGGCTTACCAAAAAAGAAAGCTAGGTGTTTAACGGTGCCAAGAATCTCTAGTGTAAAAATGCGAGAACTGTTAAAGTTGTATTTCATCATGGGTACTAACAATTGCCGCCAGCAACCATTACAAGTTCTTAAAGACGCCATTGCCGGCGGTATTACCCTGTTTCAATTTCGGGAAAAGGGAGCCAATGCCTTAACTGGTGAAGCTAAATACCAGTTTGCCAAAAAAGCACAAGCACTTTGCCAACAGGCCGGGGTACCCTTCATAGTTAACGATGATGTGGATTTAGCGTTGGCCCTCGATGCGGACGGGGTGCATGTGGGCCAGGATGATGAAATGGCCGCCAACGTGCGTAAAAAAATTGGGGATAAAATTCTGGGTGTATCGGTACACAATTTAGAACAAACCCGCCTAGCCATCGAACAGGGAGCAGATTACGTTGGTTTAGGTCCGGTGTTTCCCACCAACACCAAAGCCGATGCCAAAGCGGTTCAAGGGACCACCCTGATAAAATCCCTAGTGAAAAATAACATCCAAATACCGATAGTGGGCATTGGTGGCATCACGCCTAAAAATGCCAAAGAAGTAATGGCAGCAGGTGCAGATGGGGTATCTGTAATCACCGCCATCAGTTTGGCTGATTCGGTTTTCTACAGTACTAAGAAGTTGAAGGAAGCAGTTTTGTTGAACAATTAAATTAAGCAATTAATATTATTGGGGGTAACTGATCATAATAACGTCATGGATTGCTGTACTTAACTCCTCCGCATGATTTCTGGTAAAATTAAAATAAAATCTTTTAAATGCTTTAAAAATTTATTGTTTTTTAGGTGACTAGAAGTTAATTTGTGGTAAGATAAGATCAATTGCATTTGTATCAGTTAAATGGAGGTTGTTTAAGTATGAGTTATGCACAAGAGGTTCTAGAGCAGGTTAAAAAGAGAAACCCCAATGAACCAGAATTTCACCAAGCAGTAGAAGAGGTATTAGAAACATTAGAGCCGGTTTTAGAAAAAAATCCGGAATATCGTGAACTGGGTATTATAGAAAGAATTGTAGAGCCTGAAAGGCAAATAATCTTTAGAGTGCCTTGGGTAGACGATAATGGCAAAGTGCAAGTTAACAGGGGTTTTAGAGTACAGTTTAACTCAGCAATTGGTCCATATAAAGGTGGCATTAGATTCCATCCCTCAGTTAATTTGGGTATTATCAAATTTTTAGGGTTTGAACAGATTTTTAAAAATTCCCTTTGTGGAATGCCAATTGGTGGGGGTAAGGGCGGTTCTGACTTTGACCCCAAGGGTAAGTCAGACGGCGAAATTATGCGTTTTTGCCAAAGCTTTATGACCGAGTTGAGCAAATATATTGGGGCGGATACAGATGTACCTGCCGGTGATATCGGTGTAGGCCCTAGAGAAATTGGCTATATGTATGGTCAATATAAACGTTTGCGCAATGTCTTTGAGGGTGTGCTAACAGGCAAAGGTTTGACTTATGGTGGTTCATTGGCCCGAAAAGAAGCCACAGGATACGGATTGGTATACTTTGTTAATCAAATGCTCCAACAAAAGGGAGAATCACTATCCGGAAAGTCGGTGGTTGTTTCCGGCTCTGGCAATGTTGCCATTTATGCTGTGGAGAAAGCCCAGCAACTAGGCGCTAAGGTAGTGGCTATGTCTGATTCCAGTGGCTATATATATGATGAAGACGGTATAGACCTAACAATTATCAAAAGATTAAAAGAAGTAGAGAGAAAACGCATTGGCGAGTATGCTAAAGAAAGACCAGGCACAAAGGTGGGAGATTCCTCCAAAGATATTTGGTCAGTAAAATGTGATGTCGCTCTCCCCTGTGCTACCCAAAATGAGCTAGATGAAGCTGGTGCTAGAAAATTGGTAGATAATGGGGTGTTGGTGGTATGTGAAGGGGCCAATATGCCTTCCACTCCAGAAGCAGTTAAAGTATTCCAAAGAAATAATGTGCTTTTTGGACCAGCCAAAGCAGCTAATGCTGGTGGCGTGGCCACATCGGCTTTAGAAATGACTCAAAATAGCATGAGATATTCATGGACCTTTGAAGAAGTTGATGCTAAACTACAACAAATTATGAAGAACATCTATGAAAATGCTGCAAAGGCAGCTAAGGAATACGGATTAGAAGGTAACCTAGTGGCGGGCGCCAACATTGCTGGGTTCTTAAAAGTGGCAGAAGCAATGAAGGCCCAAGGCGTAGTATAAATTGAATAAAATAACTAAAACTCACTGGCCATTAAATGGTCAGTGAGTTTTTTTATATACACCTATTTAAAATACTGGCATTAACCCTGGGTGATCTCCAGTAATACAGCGCCCGCCTTCGGGGGTAATGATAAAAGTATTTTCAATTCCTACCATGCCGATGTTCGCAATCCCCTTTTTAGGTTCTACCGCGATAACCATTCCTTCCTGCAGTGGTTCATCAAAACCCTCAGCAATGACAGGGAATTCATCAACTAACAGACCAATACCATGTCCTAAAAATTTAACCTGCCGCTTACCAAAGCCCATAAAGTTTTCCAAAAACTCGGCACTAAGGTTATTGATTATTGTGCGGTAAATATGTGACGGAATTGCGCCAGGCTTTAACATCTCAGCAATTTGGTTTTGTATCGCTACACACTGATTGTGGGTGGAGGCAACTTCCTTTGATGGGGATTGACCAAACATGTAGGTCATGGTTTTATCGGTATGATAACCATCTACCCCACAACCTATATCAATATAGACCAGATCGCCCTGCTTCAGCTTGCGATCACGATTGCCGAATAACGGAACTGCCGGGCTCAAACCAACATTGCCACTGGGGCCATCAAAATAGGTGGGATAGATAGAGGAGGTACCAAAGCCCACATGCCCTAGCAGCATCTCAGTGTCAAACATTCTAAACCGGGTTAACCCGTGGTGCCCGGCACCCATCAGGGAGGTATAAATTTGTGTTGCCAGTTCAGCTTCACTTATGCCGGCCACTAACATTTTAGGTACCGTTTCTTCCAGGATTTGTTGATGGATTTTTCCAGCCTGTATTAATAAGGACAGTTCATAAGGGCTTTTTATTGCCCGTACCGCAGCTAATTGTCTGTCCACTGACCGCACATCAGCGATTGGAAAATGCTTTTTGAACCGCTGAAATAGTGCTAAAGGTATGGTCTCGGTTTCTAGATGTACCACACTGGGAAGATTCTTAGTGGCTGCAGCCGCATCGCGAAAACTGTGCATGGGTTTAATTGGGGCAAAGGGTGATTCGGCCAGTGCCCGTTCGTAGCTACGCCGTACCCAAAAAACCGCTTCATCGTCGCGGGAAATCAACAACATGCCATCTTGCATTGTGCCAGTGAAATAGTATAAATTAATTTTACTAAAGATAACCACCATTTCCCAATTAGGACATGATAAATCCATTTGGGACCGCAAACGGTTTAACCGATTCTGAAGTTCAGTCTTTGGTACTCTATCCATAATAACTCCTTTGCTCTTTATAAAATATATTTTTATATAATAGCATATATAAGGGGTTTGATAAAACAATACGCTAACAGCTTTTTCACAAAATGTTGCAGATTTGCACAACATTATGCAGAACTGCAACATTTTTATTTATCTCCAGTAATTATAACACATTAATTATAAAATTTTCTAAGAGGTGGATTGCATATGTTGCAATTTGGCAACAGGTAATTAACAAAACAGCGCATATAGACTGTAAAAATAGGCTTAAAAATTGGCATGTTTATTGCATCAAAATGTGGCAGAATGGGCAAGTTTGCACAATCACAATATTATGCAAGTTTAGGAGGTTATGTTTTGATTAAAAAAAGATTGCAAAAGTTTCTAAAGCTTTTTAAACTGCAAAAGACTGAAGGAATTAGAATAACAGTTGGTACTAAAATTTTTTTTGGTTTTGCCATCGTGTTAGCATTGACAATGGTTGTTGCAGGTATTTCTTTTATACAATTCAAGTCCTTAAACAACAATTTTCAGCAAGTACCCGCCTTAACAGATGACTTAATAAATGCTGAAAAAATTAATTATAATCTAATCATGCAGGAAGCTGCCTTTAGGGGCTTTATTGCTTACAATGACCCTAGTTATTTAGATGTATGTAAAGAATATAGTCAAAAAAATACAGAACTTTTAGAGCAGACTTTAAAAAACGTGGGTGAAGAATATAAAAAAGATATACAAACATTGCAATTATTAAATGGTAACTACAATGGTGTGATTTTAAAAGCTATAGCACTTTTTGAAGAAGGAAAAAAAGAACAGGGTACTGTTGTAGCCACCGCTGAGGGACAAAGTATTGCCAATGAATTAATGACCATAGTTAGTAGCTACGCAACAGACAGAGAAAAACAAATTAATGGTATTGTGAGCATTGCACATGCTTCATCTCAAAAGTCCCAAAATTTAATATTAATTGTTTTCTTAATTACCTTTGCGGTAGGGATATTGGTAAGTATAATTATTTCTAGACTGTTGACTAGGCCAATAAAGGTGCTTACTGAAGATGCTATCACTATGTCTAAAGGTGATTTAACCGTCCGAGTGCAAGGAATTAAAACAAATGATGAGATTCAAGATTTGGCAACAGCATTTAATGACATGTCAAATGCCCAGTACAATGCTATGTTAAGAATTAGGGATAGTGCTGAGAGCCTAGCCGCCCATAGTGAAGAAATGACAGCCTCCAGTGAGGAGGCCAGTGCAACAATAGTAGAGATCGCCAGTACAACGCAAAATGTTGCGGCCATAGCTAAACAAAGTGCTATAAATTCTGAAAACACAGTTAGTGCATCAGAACAAATAAAGGCCTCTGCTTCTCAAGGAAACAAATATGTACAAGATGCGGTGGCTAAAATGGGTAACATAAATAACACATCAAAGGAATTGGCATTAACAATTCAAAAATTAGGTAAATGTTCTAATGATATTGGACAAGTAATTGCAGTGATTTCAACAATAGCCGAGCAAACTAATTTATTAGCATTAAATGCTGCCATAGAGGCGGCGCGGGCAGGGGAGCAGGGTCGCGGTTTTGCTGTGGTGGCAGATGAAGTTCGTAAACTGGCTGAACAATCGGCAAGGTCAACTAACGAAATTGCAAGTATTATTACAGAAATACAAACAGATATAGAAATAGCGACCAGTAAGATGGATCATGAAACGTTAGAAATTGAGGAAGGGGTACAGGTTGTTAACCAAGCAGGTATCGCTTTAAATAGTATTATTCAACAGATTGATTATAGTGTAGATGCCATTAAACAAATTACCCAAGGGTCCTCTGACTCCAGTGAAGGGATAAAGCAGGTGGCATCTGCCACTGAGCAAGTTACCTTGACTGTTCAACAACAAGCCATTGCTTCACAGGAACTGGCAAAAATGGCCGAAGAATTACGATCTTTGGTTGGTAAGTTTAGGTTATAAAAAAATGCATATATTAAGGTATCCTTTCATTCGTGTCACTGTTTTTCATTGCATATATTTTTAAACGTCAAAAATAGTCTTAAACCATAAATTTAAGACTATTTTTTGTAATTATGTTTCAGTTTTTCTTATAAGCCGCTGGTATATCTTGGTCCACTTCGGCGATGGATGATATTCTTTTCTTGATACATTTTTTTATCCACACGATTTACGGTATCAATAAATGTTTCACCCTTTAATTGTTCAGCAATGCCGATGCTAACTGTAATAGGGATTTGGGCTTTGTTTGCAATAATACAATATTGTGAGATATCAGCCTTTATCTGATCGGTTAAATTTTGAAACTTCTGCTTATTTTTGTTGCAAAGAATTACTAAAAACTCATCTCCACCCCAGCGGATAGTGAAACCTTTGTTTTCTGAATACCTTTTGAGCGTATCGGCCACCACCTTAATTACTTTGTCACCACAGTGGTGACCGAATTTGTCGTTGATTTGTTTTAGATTGTTTATATCTACCATCATCATAATTAGATTAGGGGCTGACAACTGCTGAATATATTTATGGAAATATCGGCGATTAAATGTTCCGGTTAATGCATCGGTATAGGCAGCTACCTCAAGGTTTTCCTTTGCCTTAATTAGTCTGCGGGTGATTAAAAGAAACAATGACATTATCAAACTTGCGAAGATGTTGTCAATATTTGTCTGATAAATTGATAAATAGCCAGTTAATAAGATAATGTATGCAAAAATGAGGTAAATAGATAGGTTAAAAGGTAATCTGGTGGGGATAATTAGAACTACCAAGTATGCTAAGGGAAGAAATGGACTGGTGCCATTTCCAGAACCGACTATCAGCAACAAACTGGTGGCGATGTCTACAAATGTTGGGATAACAATGTCTAGAACGGTCCAATTTGATTGCCTTAATCTGATGCTAAGCCATAATATTAAACTGATATATAAAGCAAAGCCCGTGAAGGTATAGTAATTATACAGGTTGTTATTGGAAGCTACCCAAAGGCAAAGCAAGTGGTAAAGAAGATGTTATATATGTCTTAGCACGATTGGCCGAACAAGACGAGGTAGACCATGTAATACGCTGGATGCAAAAGGCTATTAAAAAACGCAATGATTACCCGCCCAAAATTACTTTTAAAAATCCTAACGGTCGTAAAAAGTATGCAGACAAAGCTAAAGTAGAACACAAAGAGAAAATATACGATTCTGTTTTAATGAGCTAGTCAACTGAACAAGCCGTTGTGGGGATACAAAAACATATTTGATTTACCAGCAAAATAAAGGGAATTAGAAAGCGATTTTTGGGGAGGGATTTTTTAAGGTGGGATCATGCAAAAACAATAAAAGGAAAAAACAAAAACGCACAAAAAATAGCGTTGAAGAAATTATGATTAAAGACATTCAAAAAATGTTTTTAAGAATGACGAGAGAAAACAGAATACCAGCTGAGATGAATTATGATGATTTACCTTATTCCGTTAAAAAACAACTCATTAAAAAAACTGGTGATTTTAACGGTGATGCTGCCGTTGGAATAGCAACCATGTTATTAATTATCGGTGCAGGAATATCAAATAGTAGCATAATGAAAACAGGTATAGCAGAAAACACAGGTTTCACTGGCGAATATTTAAACGAGTGGTCGTTGCGTATGGCGTGGTCAATAAAGTTAGACTATGAAAACGGAAAAGAAAAATTAGAATTCATGGACAAGGTTTTTAGCACTTCCCATGCAGCATTGGCAGAACTTATTAATTCACCGATGGGATATACACTATCATGTTTTGCTGCTGAGTTATTAGAACCCAAAGAGTTTGTAAAGCACAAATTATCTAAAATCGGCGATAATCCGGAAGCTATGCTAGAGTATGCAATTAATATGTCTAACAAAAATAAATAGGCTTTTTGAGGGCTGGCCCCGTTTAAAAATAAGAACACCCAGTTGCTCAATTTGAGCAACTAATGAATGACAGGGGAAGTAACTCCTATACTATACATTGCAATTTAACAATGTAAACAGGGCAGAAAACGAAAGCAATCGGAAGTTTAGTGTAAATGGAAATTTCCAGCAACCGGATCTCAACCGGTAGCATGATCAGTATTGGTTAGAAAGTCTTGTCACTACTGGCTTTGTGGCCAATTACTAAACTGTAAAAAAATAACTTTATTGTAAATACCCTAAAAAACTAAAATCGTCTATAATCGGGGGAAAAGGGTAAATTGGTAGGTGACATAATGCCTAGTAGCGGAACCATCAAAAAAACCCTCTAAACAAAGTTTAAAGGGGTGGCTTTTATTGATTTTTGTAATTTTAGGTATTTTTAGAAAAGTAGGGGGTGCAGGGGATTATGACTATGGATGCGTTTTCTTATTTTAGAGGTTTGTCATATTTTCTAGGGCAGGAACACTTGAAGCAAAAAAGAATAGTTACACCTGATTTTGCAGGTCTGGAAACAGCTAGAGAAATCGCTTTTTCCGAAGGGTTTATATGGTCTGCTGAAGATCAATTGATTGACAAATAGATAGAGGATTTAAAACCTTATTTTAAACCTGGAGAAGTTGGGATATTTGCAGAAATATTTAAAGATGAAGATGGAGAATTTAGCTATCTCGAGTACCCATATCTTACAATAACTGATCTAATAGAAAAAATATTGAAATAGAAATTATCTACTGGAGAGTCAGTTTTAACAAATTGCGTTTGGGCTTTTTCTGTGAAGGTCGGACCCCAGAGTTTGTTTGTATTACTGATTCTAAAAAGGTAGTAGCGAAATTCAAAGATCTACTTAATCAATTATCTGAAGAATATGAGGTAGAAACCGATAAAGATGGGATTGTTGAAATAAATACAGATGGAAACGTAAACGCACGGTTTTTTAAAAGTGGGCGTGGATACGATGTAGATTTAGAATTAAAAAGTGATTTTAATGCTCTAGTGTAGTCTTTTATTATAGTCATTTAAAAGGCGTTTTTGACACAAGGGGTATAAATCTACCTAACTAACTATTCAAAACGATTCTAGGCACAATTCTGCGCTTCTGAGAGTGAGTTTGCAGACAAGCTAAGGGTGGTGTTATCGAAATTCAATAAATAATTACCCTCTTGCTGCTACTTTTTCATAAAAAAGATCGTAAGTATCGGCAGAACTAGATGTAACGTTAATTTTTTAGGTTTGAAAGCACATAAAACCTTTGTATCATGTTTTAATGAGGCTGCTCCTTGCCTTTTTATTTTGTAATATTCGTTCAACAAGTTGTCGAGCAGTTGGCTAACCTCCACAACATCTTTATGAGCAATCCCTTTTTCGTTGGCTAGCTGGTGCATTTCACTACGCATTTTTTCAATTTTTATCAGTAATTGAGCAAAATCTTTCATGTTCTCCACCTTTTCGCAAATAAACAATAGCGCAATTCTAACATATGCATGTATGGAAAAATGTCGAAAACAGTCTTAAAAATAAAAAGGTGAAAACTATATTTTCACCTTTTTGCTCAAAGATTTTTTATTCTTCACTAAATGCTAACGATGAAGGGAGCTGCTCTTTTTCTAAGCGATCCAAAAGGCGTTGAATGCGGTCTTCATATTCTTTTCTGATGCGCTCGGTTTCGGCCATGGATTTATCTTTCAGGTCTAGCACTTGATCCTTGCAATCAGCTCTTTCCTCGCGCCTTACAGATTCGATTTCTCTTAGTTTTTCTTCTTCTTTAGCATTCAACGTAGCAATGTAATGTTGTTCTTGCTCAGCCAGTTGTTTTTCTAATTGTTCAACCTTTGCTTGCAAAGCATGTGAGCTATTTTTGGCTTCAGAAAGCTCAGCTTGTAAACTATTGTTTTCATGTTTATATTGATCCGCAAGATTTGCCTTTTCTTCAAAACTGGCCGCTTTTTCTTGGGCATAGGCAGCTCTATCCTGGGCTATTTCGACCATCTGGGCATATTGCTTACGTTCCTTCTCGGCATCTACAACTTTCTTTCGCATTTCAGCCAATTCTTTTTCTGCCTGTTCCTTAACTTGGGCAGCTTCACCAATGGCAATTTTCAACTGCTCTTGGGCCTTGTTAACCTCTGTTTCAGCCAGCTCTTTTGTTTCTAACAACTGGGCCTTTAGGTCTTTCACTTCTTCCCGCAGTTTAGATATTTCTTCGCCAGATTCTTGTTGCTTGTCTTTATAATCCCGAACCATAGCAATATAAATTTCCTCAATCCTCCGGACGTGCTGTTGCAGTGGTGCTAGTTCAGGTATGATATCCTCTGACTCCTGGGATATTGTAGTTTCAAAAGTGTCTACCAGGCGTTCAAGTAACTCTTTTTGACTACTACCAAGCTCTTTGGCAAGGGTTTCAAGCCTTGTTCTGGTTTCATCTGTCGCCCTAAAACTAATTGTACTATCTGCCATGTTTACATCCGACCCCCTGTTTACAACATGTTTACCAATGTAAACATGTTTATTTTATGTTTATATTATACTATATATGGGTATATTGTATAATAATAAGCTAAAAATATAATATTTTTCTTTATTTAAAGTGTAAACATCTATATATGATTGTAAACATATTAAACACAAATTATTTATTATAATTACCTTTTTAAGGTAAAATATTATCAAATTTATATATTTATGATAATATTATCACTATGAATGATAACATTATGGGGTGATTTAATGGTCTCGTTTAAAAGAATAGAAAGCATGGTATTACCGATGAGCGTAATACAAGCCATCGCCAAAATAAACGAGTATAAAGGCAAGCAAGAACTATATCAAAATCAATCACCGGCAACTATAAAAACATTACAAGAGATAGCTGTTATCCAAAGTACGGAGTCCTCAAACCGTATTGAGGGCATTAAAGTATCTAATGAGAAACTAAAAGAAATCATGGCACAAAAAACCACGCCCCAAAGTAGGAGCGAGGCGGAAATATCTGGCTATAGAGATGTGTTGGCCACGGTACACGCATCAGCGCAGCATATACCTATTAAGCCAGAAGTTATATTGCGGCTGCACCGGGATATGTATAAATATCTACCTCAACCAGGTGGCGCGTGGAAGGCAACAGATAACATCATTGAGGAAACACGGCCAGATGGCAGAAAGTATGTGCGCTTTGAACCCTTGAAAGCATTCCTGGTACCACAAGCGATGAACGACTTATGTATCACATATAACGGACTAAAGAGTAGGGAAAAGGCAGATGATTTACTGTTAACTTTCTGCTTTATTCTCGACTTTCTATGTATTCATCCATTTCCGGATGGTAATGGCCGTATGTCACATCTTTTAACGCTGCTGCTACTGTACCAGGCCGGTTTCAATGTGGGCCGGTTTATTCCTTTGGAACGAATAATTGAACAAAGCAAAGAAACCTACTATGAAACTCTACAGAGGTCATCGCAAGGCTGGCATGAAGCTAAGCATGATCCCATTCCGTTTATCGATTATTCGCTAGGTGTTCTCTTGTCAGCTTATAAGGAGTTTGAGGAAAGAGTTAATCTTACAGAAAATCAGCGAGGTACTAAAACGCAGATGGTTAGAAATATAATTTTGCATTTTCGCGGGGATTTTACCATGCGTGAGATTGAGGAGGCCTGCCCTAATGTAAGCAGACCAACAATCCACCGGGTTCTGGCTACTTTAAAGAATGAGGATTTGGTGGAATGTATAGTGCCTGGACGTAATGCTAGGTGGAGAAGAAAATAAAATTATCTGTTGCTTAACAATGCTTTTGCAGATTTTAGGCAGTAGTCTACTCCTAATAATTTATTGCCGATTAAAACGAATCGCAACTTATTATAACTGAAATGCCGGAGATTATATAATTAATTTACAATATCCTGTTTACGAGAATGATAAAAAAATCCCGGCGATGCCGGGATTTAATCTGAAAGGAGAATAACCGAGAACCTAAGACCAGAAGTGTGCAATACGACCTATAACTAATAGCAACCATATACAACCAAGTAATCTGTATTGGCTATAAAATGGTTGGTCAGTTTCCTTACGAGGTAGAATATTAGCAAAGTATTTTGGGGTAATTAAACATAGTAAACCAACTATACCCATTGCGGAATAACCAATGGTATGGTGGAGTGTTCTACTAAAACTAAACATCGGATATTGATAGCCAATAATTATGCTAAATACGA
This sequence comes from Peptococcaceae bacterium 1198_IL3148, assembly GCA_036763105.1. Lineage (NCBI taxonomy): Bacteria > Bacillati > Bacillota > Clostridia > Eubacteriales > Peptococcaceae > Peptococcaceae bacterium 1198_IL3148. The sequence goes on from JBAIYS010000020.1 coordinate 20,784, forward strand.
ATACTAAAATTAGTATTATGTTTGTAATACGCATGAAGTATAGCTTGTTTTTATCTAACTTCATAATATTCTCCTCAATATCTAATTAATTGTACCAAGGTATCCAATGTTCAATTGGAGGTCCGGACAGTGGAGTGTGAATTTCTTCAAAAACAACTCCATTCCAACCACTTCTCTTATAGTTAGAATAAATTTCATCAGCTTGGTAATCGGAGTCCCAGGCACATAATGCTAAAATAACACCGAGAGTGCTATATTTAAATCCTACAAGCGATAAACCAGTAAATATATCAGCTTGTCTATTTAGGTTGTCTATCATTTTTTCAGTTTTCGCAGAACCAAAATATGTTTTCCAGTGAAGTGGTCCTACTTCATATGTCCCTTCACCAGTGGCATTTAACTGTTTATCTTCACCTATGATGTATCCAGTATTCATATCAACACTAAGACCTTGATCTTGGATCTGCTTTAATAATTCTTTAGCACTGTTTACATAATATTTTGCAAACTCATCAGAAACACCTGCTTCGTTAGCAAACTTTTTGATGTCTTTTACATCAAAGTTTTGAGTTCCATATGAATCAGTTTCTAGGTAATCTAATGTAGTCTGTTCAAGTAAAGCTGAACTTGTTATAAGGTCAACTTTATTTACGTTCTCGGCAGCCATAGCACTACCACCAATGCCAAACATAAAGATACAAGTAATGAGAACAATAATTAACTTTTTCATAAATACCTCCTGTTATTTAATATTGCTCCTCGGATACAACTCCTTTCATTCCTTAGATAAGTAAAAAACACTTTCGTTTTAAAAACCGTTCGTAAAATATCTACATTATCCATCATTTAAAAAATAAAGGTTTTATGTCAAATATTATTGAACTATATTCAACCAAATTAAAAACTTTGTGGAGGTTGCCATGTCAGTCTTTAAAAGGCTATTTAACCGAGGAAAAGAAGAAGAGTATAGAAAACTAATATTTGAGCTGTACTATCCAAAAGCCTATAACGCTGCTTACTACTATTGTGGTGATACTTTTCTTGCAGAGGAAGCGGCCCAGGATGCTATTTTTAAAGCAATAACTAATATCGACCAGTTAAGAGATCCAGACAAGATTGAAGCTTGGATTAAAAGCATAGCGGTGAATAACATCATATCTTTGCTAAGAAAAAAGAAAAAAGTGGTTGGCATTGATAATGTTGCTATGCTGGCAGATTCCAAAGATAATATGCCTGAATATGTACTAGATACGCAAGAGACTAGAAATGCTATTATGGCTGCTATAGATACTCTGGATATGATTTCTAAGCAGGTGATCCATTTAAGGTTTTATGAAGAATTGAAAGTTAAGGACATAGCAGTGATAATGGATAAGCCGGAAGGCACGATAAAAACGTTAATACATAGAGCAAAGAATACTATAAAAATAAGATTGGTAGCAGAAGGATATATTGAACAGACTGGGGCGAAAGGGGGTAAAAAAGTTGAGTAAGCACAACGATTATAAGTCAATTGATGAGTTGATAAAACATTCTCTCCATGATAAAGCTAAAAAGGACAAGAATATTGACATAGAAGATGCGTGGGAGAAATTTAATAATAAATATTACCCTGTAAAGAAGAAGCTTTACCGCAAGATTGCAGCTGTTGCTTGCTCTATTTTTATACTTCTGTTTACATCCATAACCTTTCTGCCTAATGAAGTTACTGCAGTAAATAGTAAGGTGTTTGATAATATAAAAAGGTTCCTTGCTGGCAAGGTGCAATCCAACGAAGTTTCCTTTACTGAGAAAGAAAAGGAAAGCACGTTAAACCAGTTGGAACCAGAGGTAAAACGTGCTTTGATGGGTTCTGGATATGATGTTTTGTTGCCGATTGGTTTATCGGATAAGTATTCAATAGACGATGTTACAGTTCAAAAGAATGGTAAACGACAAGAAATTGAATTGCTACTTACCACCGCAGATAACCGTACCACTATTGTTAGGGAAGTTAATGTCATAGACGGTATAAAACAAGGTATCTCTTACGATACTGACGATGCAATTATGAAAAATATTAACATCAGAGGCCAGAAGGCAACCCTGGTTATAAATCAAAAACATAAGATGACTATGCTATCGTGGGTTGATCGAGATATTTTCATAAGCATTATGGGTAGCTTAACCGAAGATGAAATTATTGAGCTAGCCAGTTATCTTACAAGGGTTAATATTAATTAACCTTGTATTTAGTAGACTGAGAGTAATTTGTTTCTACTAAATTTCCTTCGTAAACTTTGTGACTGCAACGTGCTCTATAGTAGCCAGAGCTAACAGACTTAGTACCACTAGCTTTACAATAAGATGTATTGTAAACAGTTTTGGTCCAACTGTCTACTGTGGTCCAACCGCCGGAGGAAGTTTCTTTCTCTAAATATACCGTGGTTACTATTTTATCTACAGCGCTACTTGTTTGAGTTATTCCGGTTACTGTAACGTTGCTATCGTAAGAGTCAATATCACTGGTGCTATTGGCCATGTAGTCATATGATTGTGGCGTCACAATTTCCTTCTCAGCTGCGATAACAGGTTGTCCTAGCAAAAGGAACATTAGTCCCACTAGAACCATAGTTAGATACTTAAATTTTTTAACCATAAAAAAATCCTCCCTTTATTTAGTCTATCTATTAGATAACTTGTAAGCGCTTAATAAACAGGTGCATGGTCACCTAGCCCAAAATATGCGAAAATACCTTCATAAGACTTAGGAATGGAGGTATAAAAGTGTACAACAAGCAAGAAAGGCAAGCGCTTGTTGCCGAATG
>JBAIYS010000021.1 GCA_036763105.1 Peptococcaceae bacterium 1198_IL3148
TTTCTGGTGGCTTTGCCGCAGAGGGTACACCCGTTCCCATACCGAACACGGAAGTTAAGCTCTGCAGGGCCGATGGTACTTGGGTTTATCCCTGGGAGAGTAGGTCGTCGCCAGAATTAATTTTTAAACCACTGGGTAAATTTGCCCAGTGGTTTTTTAGTAAGTTGCATTGTCTATGATTTCTGTTATATGGTAAGATCAGTGTTTTTTATTGGTAAAGTCTGTTTTTTTATAACAATTGGTTAAATTATTAAATAATACCTGCAGGATATGTCGTTTTTATAGCAGAAACAACACATAGTAGTAAATTTGTAGGAGAATTTGTGATGGATGAGCAACTTTTAAAACCGATATTAGAGGTAACTTATTTGCAGGCAAATAATGCCTGGCGCTATCGGGCAATACTGCGCTATTTTTACCTGCAGCATGAGCAATTGCGCTATTATTTATTTGCTGAAGAAGTGCTGGATTATTTAAAACAGTATCCACACTTTGCAGATTATAATGAGGATCAGTTGCAACAAGATTTAAGTCAATTGGTTGCTTGGAAAAACATTATTCCTCGTCAGGATACTGCTAAAGTAACCACTATTGAAGATTTTAAAAAGAAAAAGTTTCGTTACCAATGTACCCCTTACACCGTGGAAATAGAACGGATGGTTCAAGGGTTAGAGAGTATGGGCAACTCCTTTGGCGGTTCGTTGGAAAGGACACTGTTTGATCGGATATTACAAACTCTCAATAAATTAGAAGTAAACTACATAAATAAAATATCTAACGAAGAGCTGTATACGTTATGGCAAGATCTACAAGATAATTTTAAGAAAATGACCGAAAATGCTACCGATTATTTGGCTCATTTGCAGAGTGAAAAAGTTGAAGAATTGATGATGACCGAGGCTTTTTTAGCTTATAAAGATGCACTAACAGAATATCTGCGTCAATTTATGACAGCACTCCAACGCACCTCTTTAAAAATAGAAGTGGCCTTACAGCAAGTGCCATTAGCCATGATAGAACAGGTAGCGTTGCGTTTAGCTGATTATTATTTGAGCATTCCGCGATTGGACGAACCTCCCAGTAAAGAAAAGCTTGTGAGCAGTTACCTGGCCCAGTGGCAAAGCTTTAAATATTGGTTTTTAGGTCGCAACGGTAGGGAAAGTGATTTGGTTTATTTGCAAAATAGTACTAACGATGCCATCCGTCGCATAACTCGGTTTGCCCAACGTTTAGGAGAGCGGTATCACAGTTTTAAAAGCCGTCGTCAAGATTATTTGTATTTAGCAAAATGGTTTAATAATTGCACCAGCTTAGATGAGGCTCATCAGTTATCTGCCTGCGTATTTGGCGTTTTTCATAGCCGTCATCTCTATGCCGGGGTAAAAGAAACAGAGGATATATACACAGAAATATGGCAGCAACAACCCACCGCATTAACAATTAAACCCCGGGTTAGAACATACCGAGAGAAAACTAAAACCGGTGCTATTATACGTCATGAACGGGAAAAACAAAAAATGCTCGCAGAATACATGAAACAAAAAGAGGCCGAGCAAAGTTTAATTGAACAGATGATTAATGAAGATCACATTACTTTGGCAGAACTGCCGTCTGTAGACCCTTATGTAAGAAAAACATTGCTCAATTGGATTGGCAAATGTATGACCAATGCAGACCGCACTGGCAAGACCGAAACCGGCCGTAAATTTCAGCTAAAACTGGTAGACAATCAAGAAATTACTTTAAGGTCAGTTGATGGTACATTAAAGATGCCAAACTACATCATTCAATTTATAGATTAAGGAGTAATGCCTTGAGAATCGATAAACGTAGTCACAAATTTGATGATACTGCCAAAGAAGCGGCAGAAAATTTGCTGGAGCAGTTTTGGATTATTAGAGATAAAGAACCAGATAAATATCAAATGGTGCGAGAACGGGAACAGGTTTTACGTACTTACTTTTTAGAAAAAATGGGTTTTCGCCTGATACTACACCGATACTTTGCTAAACTAGAAAAAATCCCGGCAGAACCGGAATCTTGGATGGGATTGCAAAGCTTTAAGCACACAAGGGATTATGTGTTGTTTTGCTGCTTGTTGGCTTATTTGGAGGGTAAAACGGTGGACGAACAATTTTTGCTCTCTGATTTATGTGAAGATCTTCAAGGGTTGTATCCTGAGGCAGAAAGTTTGGATTGGACCCATTACGAACATAGAAAATCACTGGTGCGGGTGCTGCAGTTTGCCGCGGAAATTGACATCATTAAAATGGTGGACGGTGACATTAATGGTTTCAACTATGCCGAAAACAGCGAGGTGCTTTATGAAGTACCGCTATTAGCTCGCTATTTTATGCGCTCCTTTCCTAAAGATTTATTGCAATTTAAAACCAAAGAGCAAATACTGCAGGCAGAGTGGTTGGGTAATGAGGAAAATATCGGCGCTATCCGCCGACACCGGGTTTATCGGCAACTATTTTTGTCACCGGTGATATATAGTAAAAATCCTGACGATGCTGATTTCCTCTATCTGCGCAATTACCGCCACCGCATTAGAGAAGATATTGAAAAGCACACTGACTATCAGTTTGAACTATATAAGAATACTGCATTATTAACGCTAAATGAACGCAAAGTGCGGTTTGAGTTATTTCCAGACAACCGGGCGATAGCTGATATAGCGCTACAATTTGCTGCTCTATCTAGAGAGTTTCAGCAGCTAAAGGAATTACCGCTACAACCAGATGGCAGCATTTACTTAACACCGGTGGAGTATCAAAACTGGGTGGTGCTGTTAAAAGAACGCTATGGTGCGGGATGGAGTAAGCAGTACCGCGAAAACAACATTGAGTCCACAGCATCTGAATTGCTGGACTTACTGGTGGAATGGAAGATGGCCATGGTGGATGTTGAAACCGGCGTGATTTATTTGCAACCACTGTTGGTGAGAACGGTGGGCCATTACCCTAAGGATTTTAAACCCAATACATCAAAAGAAGGTGTTAATAGTGAAGGAGAATAGGTGGCAACTGCATCGAGCAGGTATTTTAAACTTCTGGTATTATGACGAAGAAGAATTCCATTTTGCAGATGGCAAGTTGTTGCTGCGGGGAAGTAATGGCTCAGGAAAATCTGTTACCATGCAGAGTTTGATCCCGGTGGTGCTGGATGGCCGGAAAAGCCCCGACCGCTTAGACCCCTTTGGTTCACGGGCCAGAAAGATGGAAGATTATCTATTAGGTGAAAAAGACGTAGTGGATCGAGATGAAAGAACCGGTTACCTATATTTAGAATATAAACGGCAAGGACTAGACCAATACCTAACTACCGGCATCGGACTACGGGCTAAACGATATGGCAATCTTGATTTTTGGGGCTTTATTGTCAGTGATAACCGGCGTATTGGTAAAGAACTGTTACTTTACCAAACCGATTACAGTTTGGAAGATGGTCGGGAGCAAAAAATCCCTTTATCTAGGCGGCAATTAGAAACTCGGGTGGGTAACGGTGGTCGGGTGGTTAAAAGCCAGCGAGAATACATGGAATTGGTCAACAAACATGTTTTTGGCTTTGAAAATATAGAAGCTTATGAAGAACTGATTAAACTGTTAATTCAACTGCGCAGTCCTAAGCTCTCTAAAGAATTTAAACCCACTGCTATTTACGATATCCTTACCAAGTCATTACCCTCTTTATCTGATGAAGAATTGCGCCCCCTTTCTGACACCATCGAAAACATGGATCAAACTAAACAGCAACTGGAACAGTTGGAACGGGAGAGAAAGTCCCTTAGCAGACTGTGCCAGCAGTATGACTACTATAATCAGTATGTGTTGGCGGAAAAGGCTGAGGGATTGCAGCAAAGTAGTCTAGCTAGGGACAAACTGTTGAAACAAGAGCAACAACTGCAACAGCAAATAGCTGAATTGCAACAGCAACAGTGGCAGTTAAAATCAGCAATGGATGATATCAAAGCTGAGCAGCAGGCTTTAGAAATAGAAGAAAAAAGTTTGGAAAAACATGAGGCTTTTAATGCAGAGGAAGAAAAGAAGACGCTGGAACAAAAAATAAATGACTTAGAAGATAAAATAAAATGGAAAGAAGAAAACCTAGGCCAAAAACAATCTAAAGAACGAGAACTGGTAACAAAAGTAAGTCAACAAGAACAAAAAATTAGCGCTAATCAAAAAAGCATTAACGAGCTTCTTGATGAATTGGAAATAAACGGTTTAGAAGCTAGTTTTGAGAATCATGGCACTGCGGTCAATGAATTTAAAAACAACTATCAACAAAGCTACCATTTTGATTTATGGAAAAAAGAGGCGGATCAATACACTGCCTTGTTGGATAATGTTTTGCAAACACTGCGGGAACAGACCAAGGCCAATGATGGTTATAAAGCTGTAGAACGGGATTTAGCAGAGGTCAGTAAAAATCTAGACTTAGCCCGTAATGAAGAAAATAAATGGGACAGATTTTTTGAAGAAGAGAAAGAAACGCTACTGAGAGCCTTTCACCAGTGGTTAAAAGAGAATGAACAGTTAGTTTTAAGTAATCAGGATATTCAACTGGTTTCTCGCCGTTTACTGGATATTTTTACAGACTACCAAGCAGAAGAGGTAAAAGAGCCGGTAACCTCAGCCTATCAATATCATTACAGTCAGCTACAAAGGCTACTGGCGGATAAAGAACTCCAAATAGATCAGAATAACAAAGAAATAACTGCTAAAGAACTGGAGTTAGACCAGTGGAAGAAGCGCAAGGATGCAGAGCCAACGCGCCATGCCGACACGCTGGTGGCCCGAGAAAAATTGTCAGCGCAGGGTATTCCGCATTTGCCATTTTACAGTGCGGTAGAATTTCATGATTATGTAACGGTTGAGCAGCGAGAGCGGATAGAAGCAGCCATTACTCAAATGGGTTTGTTGGATGCTTTAATAGTGCCAGAGAAATATTTGCACACAGTTGGTCAACACGATCGGGTGATCAAACCTAACCCCCATATATTTGCCCATACGTTAACGGAATTTTTATACCCCACTCCTGTAGAAGGGCAAGCTGTTACAGCAGCAGATATTGATAATGTGTTGCGCACAATTCTGATTGATGATACCGGGGATAGCTCAGCGGTAATTAGAGAAGACGGTACCTATCAACTGTCGCTAATTAAAGGCCATGCCCCCCGTGGGGTGCAATCTATTTATATTGGACTAGAATCCCGTCGGCAATATCGCCTGCAGGTAATTGAACAACTTAAAACCGAATTAACCGATTTGCAGGCTGAACTGCATAAATTACAAGGAGAAAAACGGCAACTGGAGGCACAACAACAGCAGTTACAAGATGAGTATCGGCAGTTTCCTTCGCTACGGGATGTTCGGACAGCCTATGACAGCTTAAGTGAAGCAAAGCAACAGGTTAAATTACACCATGAATTCGTGAAAACCAAAAACGAACAATTAAAAACCGCTTACGAAAAATTACAGCAAATCAAAAGCCAACTGCGTACATTAACTGCGGAGATAAATCTAGCCCCAACGGAACAGGCTTATAACGATGCCAAACAACAGATGCAAGGGTACCAAAAATATTTACAACAGCTAGAACTGGTTTACAAAGACTATGTTAACAATAATGACCTATTAAAAAATTATCAAACTTCGTTGGCTGACATCATTGCCGATGTAGACGAGCTAAAAGGCGAATTAAACGTGCTGATCGGTGAATTGAAAGTATTGCGGATTAACCTTGAACAAATAGAGGCGCGTTTGAAAGAACTGGGGGCAGAACAGATACGGGCTCGTATAGCAGAGGTGCTAGGGCGCCTTAAGACAATCCCCAATGAAATTCTAGCATTAAACACCAAAATACAAAAAACGATTCATGGTATTGAGAATGCTGAAGATAAACTGGTAACCACTAAAGAACAGCTAAAATATGCGCAACAACTGTTATTGGATTGGCAACAAGTGTTTCTTGATGACTTTAAATTGGGTTTTGTAATCGATGGAGAACAACAGTTGCCCCAAGACTTAAATCAGATGTTGTCAAAATCCAAGCAGATTTTGCAGCAATATGGTCACCTATTACGTGACAAACATAATGACCGAGTCAACGTGGAGAATAATTTAAACCGGATTTTTTATCAAGAACGAGATATATTGGTTGAGTACAGATTATTTCAAGAGCAGGTACTGGAAGTGGCTGATTTACCTGAGCAATTGTCAGATCCGTTGCTACAGGTGCAATTTAGTCAACTGCGGCAAAAATCACGCAGAATGCAGTTGTTGATGGAGTACGAAGGTAAAAAAGTCACGGTATATTATGTGTTGCAGCAAATATCTAAAGATATTGAATTGCAACGGAGCATATTAAGCGAAAAAGACCGCGAATTATACGAAGAAATAATAATGAATAGTGTTGGCCGTATCATCCGCAATAGAATTAACCGGGCAGAACTATGGGTGAAGCAGATTGACAATTTAATGCAGCAGCGTGATACTTCCAGCGGCTTAACCTTTTCCCTTCGCTGGAAACCGTGCACTGCTGACTATGAAGAAGAACTAGATACCAAGGATTTAGTAGATCTATTGCGCTCAGATCCACGTTTATTGAAGGAGCAGGATGTGGAACGGGTAACCCAACACTTCCGCTCGAAGATCAATCGAGCTAAGGAAGTGCTTGCGGATAAGGGGTACGGGGAATCATTTCACCAGGTAATTAAAGATACCCTTGATTATCGCAAATGGTTTACCTTTACCCTTTACTACCGTCGAGAAGGTGAGCAACGGAAAGAATTGACCAACAATGTATTTTATACCTTTAGCGGTGGTGAAAAGGCAATGGCAATGTATATCCCGCTATTTTCCGCTGTTTACTCACGCTATCTAGAAGCGGGCAAAGATGCCCCATACATTATTTCATTAGATGAGGCCTTTGCCGGAGTAGATGAAAATAACATTCGCGACATGTTTGATCTGGTGGAAAAGCTAGGCTTTAATTACATTATGAACTCCCAAGCGCTGTGGGGAGATTATGACACTGTGTCGTCCTTAGCCATTTGTGAATTGGTGCGACCCAAAAATGCACCCTATGTCAGTGTGGTGCGCTATCACTGGGATGGAGAGGTAAAGCATTTATTACATTTTCATAAGGAGTAGCTGTTATGAAGACCGATAAAGCAGTAAAATACTTCAAGCAAGAGCGGGGGTTTCACCGCTTGATGACACAGTTAATTAAAAAATATCAACAATTGGGTCGCATTGGGGGTAGTATCAAATTAAGTAACCTTAGTGATACCGAAAAGGAAGCACTGGCTTCCTTAATGCGTCGTGATTATAGTAAGCAGCAGTCAGCCACCATAACGATGACTGCCTTTGAGGCCGCCTTACAAAAAACAAGATTTGCAGGTATCACATTAAAGGAGCTACTGGATGGATATGCCGGTCAACAACTAACCACCAATGAAGAACTGCGACATCAGTATCAAAGGGAAAAACACCAGTTTTTTAACCAACTGATACAGCTTCACAAACATGACAACTGCTGCCAATGGTTAGAACATATTTTAGCTAAAGGTGTGGGTACCAGAGGAATTCACCTAGCCTACGATGTTAACGCCCCTTTGCTGTATCTGCAACTGACTAATGTTTTAAAAGCATTGGCACAGCTGCCAGCTTTAGTGCATGCGGAATATGACCGATTACCTATTTTTGCCAGCCGTGTCACCGGTGACCCCCATGGTTTTGACTTAGACACTGATCAGGGGCGATTTTTAATAGCAGCCCTACATTATTTACGCCAGCATAAAGAAGTTGGATATACTGTTTCAGCCAATTTATCTGCCGAGGAGAAAACCGAGCTTCTGGCTTACTATGGCTTAATTAGGGATGATTTACTTAACTTTGTTACCTGTGCTGGTATTGTTGGTTTGCGACAGAACAAGCCAACGGCAATCTGGCGCAGTGCTTGTGAAGAAGCAGCGGTGTTGAACGTACCATTACGGGAAATTGTTAAAATAGAAACTTTTCTACCTGCCGTTGCTTATAGCAACACTAATAAAGAAAAAATTGTATTCATGTTAGAAAACTCGGGCGTATTTTCTGCTGTATTAGATCACTTTAATGGTAAGGAAATGCCACCGCTGATTTGTACCCATGGTCAACTGAAGTTAGCTAACCTTATTTTACTTGATAAACTTGTAACCAATGGTGTTACGGTTTTGTATTCCGGAGATTTTGATCCAGAAGGGCTACAAATGGCTCAGCGTATTTTAGACCGCTATGGTAGTAGAGCAAAAACCTGGTGCTATAACTATGAGGATTATTTAATCAGCCTGTCTGAGGTTGAACTGGATGATGCTAGGCTAAAAAAGTTAGATACCGTTACCACCACTGCCTTTACCGAGGTAAAAGAAGCTATGCGCCAATATAAAAAGGCTGGTTATCAAGAATATCTGATTAAAAAATTGGTGGCAGATATAGAGAGTTATATGGCATTGACGGTAATTTGTTAGAGAGGAATTACATATGCAAGGATCCGTAAAAATTATTTTGGCTATGGTTATTTGGGGTAGTTTAGGTGTATTTGTTAGACACATCGACTTGCCTTCAATGGAAATTGTTTTTTTGAGAACGGTGATCGCCAGTGTCGTTTTAGGCATCGCTTGGCTCTGGTTTCGGGAACCGGAAAGTAAAAAGAACATTAGCAACAACAGGCGGTTATTATTTTTTTCTGGTATTGCCCTCGGTTTAAACTGGGTGTTGCTATTTCAAGCTTACCGCTTTACCACCATTGCTAACTCCACGTTAAGTTACTATATGTCACCGGTGATAGTGGTGCTGTTGGCACCAGTATTCTTAAAAGAAAAACTAACGGCCACTAAATTAATGGCAGTGGCGGGGGCCATGGTGGGTCTTTCTATCATCCTAGGCTATCAGCCACAACTGGCCAATGTCAGCTTTAATCATGGTGTTGGTATTGGTTATGGGTTACTAGCAGCGACGTTTTATGCCGGTGTGGTCTTGCTAAATAAACAGTTTAAAAATATCTCCGGTTTTGATGTTACCTTTGTGCAAATTTTTGTGGCTGCTTGTTTTTTACTGCCCTTTATCATTTATCGGGCTGAGTTGCATGTCCAGGCCAGCGATTGGTTGTGGATTTTAATTCTGGGAGTGGTGCATACCAGTATCGCTTGCCTATTATATTTTTCTGGCATTAAGGAGATTAAAGCCCAAAACGTGGCGGTATTAAGCTACCTAGACCCAATATCTGCCATTATTTTTAGCACCATATTTTTACATGAGCCGTTGACAATTTATGCCATTACCGGTGGCCTATTAATTTTAGGTTCAACCTTTATTGGCTCCAAGGAAACGTCGTAGTTTAAAACTGCGGCGTTTTTTAATCTAATTTTTAAGAATTATTTAACAACCCCGCCAAACAGGAACAAACATTTTGTGTGCAGAATTATTCATAGTTACAGACAAACAGTATTCACACAGCAACGTGTAAATTATAGATAGAAATGTTAACGGAGGAATTGCCATGTCCTTACGATTTATACTGGGTCGAGCTGGCAGTGGTAAAACCACCTGTTGTTTACAGCAAATTAGGCAGCAATTGCAGGCGGCGCCCACCGGAAACAATTTAATACTACTGGTGCCGGAACAGGCCACCTTTCACAATGAATTGGAGTTGGCATCTACGCCCCAGTTGGGTGGCATGATGCGGGCCCAAGTCCTTAGTTTTAACCGCCTAACTTGGCGGGTGCTACAGGAGGTGGGTGGCGGTGCCCGGGTACAGATTGCTGACTTGGGTAAACGCATGATTTTGCGGCAGTTTTTAGAACAGCGCCAAGAACAGCTGCGGGTATTTGGTGGGGCCGCCGACCAACCGGGGTTTGTGGATAGCTTGGCCAGTGCCATTTCGGAAATGAAAATGTACCAGGTAAAGGTGGCGGACTTGAAACAGGCCCTGGACCAAACCGCCGATGAAGAGTCGCTTTTATTGGCTAAACTGCGGGATTTGGTCCTCATTTATCAAGATTTGGAAGACTATTTGGCCAATACATATACCGATCCCGACGATTACTTAAATTTGCTGGCGGAAAAGGCCCATCTGTCTCCAACAATACAGCATGCTGAAATCTGGCTGGATGGTTTTACTGGCTTCACCCCCCAGGAATTAACGGTTATCGAGGCACTACTGCAAACGGCCCGCCGGGTGAATATTACTTTGACTTTACCGCCCCAGCGCCAGTTACAGCAAGATGCCGGTTGTTTTAACATCACTTGGACAACCTACAATAAACTGCTGCAGCTGGCAGAAAAACTCGGTATCGAGGTGGAAGCGCCACTGCTTTTGGAGCAACCGATACCGCATCGCTTTGTTGGTGCGGCAGACATTGCCCATTTGGAGCAAAGCTATTTTGATTTGACGGCCACAGCCTATCCAGACAAAGCAGAACATCTTAAAATAATCGGTGCTCAAAATTTTCGCGCCGAGGTGGAAGCGGTGGCCCGGGAAATTCGCAGCCTGTGCCGGGATCAGGGTTATCGCTATCGAGATATGGCGGTGCTGTTGCGGGACTATGCCCATTATGACTTATTAATCGAAACCATCTTCTCGGACTACAACATTCCAATTTTTATGGACAGAAAAAGAACGGTGATGCATCATCCACTGGTGGAATTGGTGCGGTCGGCTTTAGAAGCGGTACAGGAGGGTTGGCTTTACGAACCGGTTTTTCGTTATCTAAAGACAGACTTGGTGAATGCAGAGCGGGAAGAAATTGATATTCTAGAGAACTTTGTCTTGGCCTATGGCATTAAGGGATCGGCTTGGTACCGTGATAAACCTTGGCAGTATCACAAAAACCGCCACTTGGGTACCGAGGCGGAGTTGTCTGAAAGGGAACAGCAACAATTGGCCCAACTTAACCGCGTGCGCCGCCAGGCAGTGGCTGAATTGGCGGTATTCCATAGTAAAATAAAGCAAGCCACCACCGCAGCAGAAATCACCCAGGCGCTATTTGAACTGCTGGTGGATTTAAAAGTGCCGCAAAAACTGAAACAGTGGTCGGAGGTGGCTGAGCAACAGGGGCGCCTGGAAACCGCCCGGGAACACAGCCAGATTTGGAACGAAATGGTGGACATATTTGACCAAATGGTGGCAACCATGGGCGAAGAAACACTGAATTTAGAGAGTTACAGCAAAATTTTGGACGCCGGGCTGGAGGGTTTATCCATTGGCTTAATTCCCCCGGGGCTGGATCAAGTGGTGATTGGCTCGCTGGAGCGCTCCCGTAACCCTAATTTAAAGGCAGTTTTTGTGGTGGGAGTTGGAGATGGCATTTTGCCCGCAAAGCCAATGGCCAGCGGCATCTTTAATGATCAAGAGCGTCAGTCATTAAAGGAATTAGGCTTAGAGTTGGCAGCGGATACCACCAGTAAGTTATTAGACGAACAGTTTTTAATTTACACCGCCCTTACCAGAGCCAGTGACTATTTGTGCCTCAGTTATCCGCTGGGTGACAGCGAGGGTAAAGCCCTGCGGCCATCGGTGGTCATTAAACGGGTTAAGGAATTATTTCCTCAGCTACAACAGGAAAATATCAGCGTTGAACCCCAGGGGGATGGACAGGATATTAACTTTATCAACAGTCCCGCCAAGGCGCTGATGTATTTAGGTAAGCAATTGCGCTTAGCTAAGGAAACACAAAAAGTTGATGCCATTTGGTGGGACGTTTATAATTGGCTATTGCAGCATGAACGCTATAAACCGCAATTGGCCCGGGTGGTTAACGGCTTACTGCACCAAAACCAACTACAGCCCATCGATGGCCAACTGGCCAAGAAACTCTTTGGTACCCCGTTGCGGGCCAGCGTTTCTCGGTTAGAGAAGTTTCAATCCTGTCCCTTTGCCCATTTTGTCAACTACGGTTTGCGCCTGCGGGAACGGGAAATTTACAAATTGTCTACCCCAGATTTGGGACAGTTTTTTCACGCCGCCATGGAGCAATTTGCTAAGAAATTGCAAGCCATGGATTTGGATTGGGCCCAGTTGGATAAGCAGCAATGCTTGCAAATCAGTGATGACATTGTGGCTGAACTGGCCCCACAGCTCCAGAGCGAAATATTGCTCAGCTCCGGTCGCTATCGTTACTTGACCGGTAGATTTAAAAAGACCGTTCAGCGGGCGGCCACCATGTTGGTGGAACATGCGCGCCGAGGCATGTTTCGTCCGGTGGGTTTAGAGATAGCCTTTGGCCCGGAACAAGAGCTGCCTGGCTTAAAAATCACGCTGTCGGATGGCACTGAAATGGAATTGATCGGCCGCATCGACCGGGTTGATGGCTGTGAAAAGGACAATCAATACTATTTGCGGGTGATTGATTATAAGTCCGGCAGCACCGATTTAAAATTGGATGAAGTATTTTACGGCTTTAAAATTCAACTGATTACTTATCTGGATATCATATTGCGCTACGCCGGCAGTCTGGTGGGCAGAGAAGATTGTCAACCGGCGGGAATCCTGTACTTCTACCTGCGGGACCCCTTAATTAATACTGCGGGACCGCTGGATGAAAGCGAAATAGAAGCGATGATCATCAAGGAATTGCGCATGAAGGGGTTAGTGCTGGCCGACTTGGCAGTGTTTCAGTTGATGGACGGCGAAACCCAAAGTGGTTGGTCAACCATTATTCCGGTGGGCATCAATGCCGAGGGTAAAAAAATACTGCAGCAAGGAGACTCAGTGGATGCCGACATTGATCAAACCACTTTGTTTTATAAGGATTCCAAAATTGCTCTACCAACCCAAATTGAAGCGTTAAGGCAGCATGTGCAAAGGGTGTTAGCCCAGACCGGAGAGGCCATTATTAATGGTGAGGTGGCCATTAGTCCCTATGAATTAAAGGACCATACAGCCTGCGATTTTTGCCCCTTTTTAATGGTTTGTCAGTTTGACACCACAGTGGAAGGTAACAGCTATCGCAGCTTAAAACCCCTCAGCAGTGCAGATGTGTGGTCCAACCTGGCCCAGGGGGAGGAATAGTAAATGCCTAATTGGACAACGGAACAACAACAAGCAATCTATACCCGGGGTTGTAACCTATTGGTTTCAGCCGCTGCCGGTTCCGGTAAAACGGCGGTGTTGGTGGAAAGAATCATTCAAATGGTGTGTGACCCCAAAACCGGGGTGGATATAGACAAATTATTAATTGTTACCTTTACCAGTGCCGCGGCGGCCGAGATGAAAGAAAGAATTGGGTTGGCCATTAATGAAGAGTTAAAAAAACAACCCCACTCTACCCATTTGTACCGGCAAAGTACGTTATTAAATAAAGCATCCATTATGACGCTGCACTCCTTCTGTCTGGAAATTGTCCGGGAGAATTTCTACCGCTTGAATATAGATCCCCATTTCCGCATTGCCGATGACACCGAGGGAGAACTGTTGCGGTTGGATGTGCTGGAAGAACTGCTGGAACAATATTATAGCAACTGCGATGATGGTGATGATTTTACCAAGCTGGTGGATGCCTATGGTGGCCAACGGGACGACAGCTTAATTCGGGAATTAGTTCTAAAGCTGTACAATTTCTCCCGCAGCAATCCTTGGCCGGAACACTGGCTACAGCAAATGCAGGATAATTTTATCACCACCAATTGGTTTGATTCACTGTTGACCAGCATCAGCATGGAATTGGCGGGGATTAAGACATTGCTGACCAAGGCCTACCATTTAGCCCAGGCTCCCAACGGCCCAGCGGCCTATGTTAACAATCTGCGTGAAGAACTGTGGCTGGTGGATGACCTGATTGGGGCAGCTAAAATATCATGGCCACAATTGCAGCATGCCTTTGGGGCGGTGGATTTTAAACGGTTGCCCACCGTGAAGAAAAAAGACCAAGTGGACAGTGACCTCCAGGATAAAGTTAAAGAGTTGCGCACCAAAGCTAAAGATAGAATCAAGGGGTTGGAGGGCAAATATTTCACTCGGCCCCAACAGGATCTGTTGCAGGATTTAATTACGCTGCACCCCCACATGAAAATGCTCTGTCAACTGGTGATGGAATTTAGCCAAGCCTATCAAAGGCAAAAGGCTAAAAGGAACCTGGTTGACTTTAACGATCTAGAACATTATTGCCTTAAACTGTTGTTGGCGGAAGAATCCACTCCGGATAACCTGGTGCCATCAGAAATCAGTGACAAAATGCAGGCTAAATTTGCCGAAGTACTGGTGGATGAATATCAGGATATTAATGACGTGCAAGAAACGATACTGCAGCTGGTGACCAAACCCGACAACATGTTTATGGTGGGGGATGTTAAGCAAAGCATTTACCGCTTTCGGTTGGCTAAACCAGAGCTGTTTCTCAGCAAATACCAAAGCTATTCGCCCACTGAGGGAGCCAGCCGGCGGCGCTTGGATTTAGCCCGGAACTTCCGTTGCCGCAGTGAGGTGGTGGATGGGGTCAACTTTATTTTTCAACAGATTATGACGGCCAAACTGGGCGAGATGCCCTACGACGATAATGCCCGGTTAATTTACGGTGCCAATTATCCTGATGCCGATGGCCAGTTAAGTTTAGCTGGACCGGTGGAGCTGCACCTGTTGGAAAAGAAAAACAATGAAGACCAACAACCAGATGAACCAGAAGAGCAACAGGAATTAACGGCCATAGAAAAAGAAGCCCGGGTTATTGGCCAACGAATTAAAGAGCTGATGGCGGCGGAGCAGGTGGTGTACGATAAAAATACCGGTGGTTACAGGCCTCTTACCTGGCGAGATATCGTTATTTTAATGCGTTCACCCAAGGGGGCGGCGGAACCATTGATGGAGCAATTTAGGTTAATGGGGATTCCGGTATATGCCGATTTGGGCAGTGGCTACTTTGCCGCCACCGAAGTGCAGACCATGCTGGCCTTACTTAAGATTATTGATAATCCCCATCAGGATATTCCGCTGGTGGCAGTGCTGCGTTCGCCAATTTTGGCCCTCACGGCCGAACAGTTGTCAGAAATTCGGCTTAATGATACCAGATCCACTTATTACAGCGCTTTGCAAAAAGCAGCGGCCATAGATTCGCCCTTGGCCGGTATATTACAGGAGTTTTTGGATAACCTGAACCGTTGGCGCACGCTGGCTCGGCAAGGTAACTTAGCAGATTTAATTTGGACGTTGTACCGGGAAACCGGTTACTTTAACTATGTGGGTGCCATGCCCGAAGGGGGCCAAAGGCAGGCCAACCTCCGGGCACTGCATGATCGGGCCCGCCAGTATGAGGCCACCAGTTTTCGGGGATTATTCAGATTTCTACGGTTTTTAGAAAGACTGCAGGAAAATAAAGGTGATATGGAAGCTGCCAAGGCACTGGGTGAAAACGAAAATGTGGTGCGGGTGATGAGTATCCACAAAAGTAAAGGGCTGGAGTTTCCGGTGGTCTTTGTGGCGGGCATGGGTAAACAATTTAACCTCAGCGATGTGCGCCAGGATGTCATCTTACACAAAGAGTTGGGGTTGGGGCCGGTATTTGTCGATGCCGAAAAAAGGATCAAGTATCCCACGGTGGCTAAGCTGGCCATCGAAAATAGAATTAAGCTGGAAACGTTGGCCGAAGAGATGCGCATTTTGTATGTGGCGTTAACCCGGGCCCGGGAAAGATTGATTATGGTTGGTTCGGTTAATGATGTCACCAAAACGGTGGATAACTGGTGTCGGGTGCTGGATTATGATGATATTGAACTGCCGGACAGTGAACTGGCCCAAGCCAAAAACTTTTTAGACTGGGTGGGGCCGGCAATTGTTCGGCACAATGATGGCGATGTATTAAGAAAGTTGGTCAACTGTACTGACGTTACTAATGTGTTAACCTGTTCTTCTCGGTGGCAGATTATGGTGCACAATGCTGGACAGGACAGCGATGAAGATGAGCAGACTGACGAGATATTAGAAAACATCAAGGCTTTGCAGCCGGTGCCAATAAAGTCACCGCTGGCGGATTTAATTAACAGCCGCCTGAGCTGGCATTATCATCAACAACCACTGACCGAGAAAAGGGCCAAAGTGACGGTGACCGAGATTAAGCACAAGTTTCATCAGCTAGCCCAACAGGCCGAAGGGTTCAGTCCCCAACTGGGATTCACAAAACGACCGGTGTTTTTGCAGAAAGACAAAGGGCTTTCCGCTGCCGAAAAGGGCTCCGCCATTCACTTGGTGATGCAACATATTGATTTGTCTAAGCCAATTAATGACGACGCCATTCAACAACTGCTGGCGGAATTGGAACTGCGGGAGATATTAACCGCCGAGCAACGGCAAGTGATTGACATTAAAGTTATTCTGGACTTTTTTGATAGCCCCTTGGGGGCCAGGATTATTAAAGTAGCCCAAAGGAATGACAACTTGGTCAAAAGGGAAATGCCCTTTAGTTTGACGCTGCCAGCTAACGAAATATATGATGACTTAAACGATGCCTTTGCAAGCAGAGAAAGGGTGCTGGTGCAAGGGGTAATTGACTGCATGTGGCAAGAGGCAGAGGGTTGGGTGCTGGTGGATTACAAAAGTGATAACGTCAGTGCCCACCAAGTGACGGAGTTTATTGACCGTTATCAAGGGCAGGTGAACCTTTATGCCCAAGCGGTGGCCACCATATTAAAACAACCGGTTAAAGAGCGGTATTTATACCTCTTTAGCCTTGGACAGGCATTACCGATTTAAAATGGGGGTGGTTTTTGATGCGGATATTGCATACATCCGACTGGCATCTGGGACGATCTTTGGAAGGACGGAACCGATTAGATGAACAGCAGCAATTTATTGCCGAAATTGCTGATATCGCCCACCGGGAGAAAGTGGATTTAATTTTAATAGCGGGGGATATTTTTGACACCGCCAATCCTTCGGCGGCGGCAGAACAACTTTTTTACCAAGCCATTTATGATTTGGCCGCCGGCGGTAGCCGAGGCGTGGTGGCCATTGCTGGTAACCACGATAGCCCCGAGCGGGTGAGGGCGTCAGACCCACTGGCGGAGCAATTGGGGATTACGCTGTTGGGGTTACCTAAGGATCAGCCCTTCATCTCCAGCGGCAGTAGAGAGCGGGTGAAAAGACTGTCGGTGGGGTCCGGTTGGCTGGAATTGGCAGTGCCCGGTTGTGACCATTCGGCGGTGGTGGTGACACTGCCCTATCCTTCGGAACAGCGGTTAAAAGAAATTCTAGTTGACAAATTAAATGAAGAAGAAATGCAGAAATCTTACTCCGAACGGGTGGGAGCCTTTTTTAAAGATGCCACCCAAAACTATCGCCGGGATACCGTCAACCTTTGTATGAGTCATCTGTTTGTCATCGGCGGCAGCGAAAGTGAATCTGAGCGCCCCATTCAGTTGGGGGGTGCCTGTACGGTGGAACCGGTCATGTTACCGGCAACGGCGCAATATACAGCCTTGGGGCATTTGCATCGTCCCCAACGGGTGGCCAAGTGGGAGCATGTGCGCTATTCCGGATCGCCGTTAAGTTACAGTTTTTCAGAGGCGGGGCAAACGAAAGCAGTTTATATTGTGGACTGCCAACCGGGACAGCAGGCCCGGGTACAGGAGATTCCGCTGACCAGTGGTTGTCCGCTGGTAAAGTGGAAAGCCGACCAAGGACTAAATCAAGTGCTCAAGTGGTGTGAAGAAAATCGGGACCCCAACGCTTGGATAGATTTAACCATCCACGTGCCAAAACCGCTGCAAGCCGAAGAAATCAAAATGTTGCGGGAACTGCGACCTAAGTTGATCAATATTAGACCGGTACTGCCGGAAATGGCAAGGGCAATGGATTTAACAGGCCGGGAAAGTTTACCGGTGGATGATTTGTTCCGGCAGTTTTATCAACGGCAGAACCAAGCGGAGCCAAAAGAAGAACTGGTGCAGCTGTTTTTAGAATTGATTCAAGCAGAGAGAGAGGGTGAAGATGCATGAAGCCCTTAAGCTTAAAGGTATCTGGCTTACATAGTTTTCGGGAACAGCAGGAGATAGATTTTACCGCCCTTTGTCAATCCGGGGTGTTTGGTATTTTTGGCCCCACCGGCAGTGGTAAATCCACTGTACTGGATGCCATTACTTTGGCGCTATATGGTAAAGTGGAGCGGGCCAAGAATGGCACCCAGGGCATTATTAATCAGAATGAGGATAAAGCCTTTGTACAATTTAATTTTGCCATTGGCGGTCAAGAGTATAGTGCTGAGCGGACTTATAAAAGAAATAAGGACGGTAGCATCAGTATGCGCAGTTGTCGCCTGATTGGAAAGGATGAGGCCGGAGAACAGGTACTGGCCGAAAGGGCCCGGGAAATGGCTGATCAAGTGCAACAGCTAATTGGTTTAACGGTGGATGATTTTACCCGGGCGGTGGTGTTGCCCCAGGGTAAGTTTGCCGAGTTCTTAACACTACAGGGTAAAGACCGACGGCAAATGCTGGAGCGTTTATTTGGCTTAGAGAAGTACGGGGAACAGTTGAGCCGTAAAGTAAAAACTAGGCTGGGTGAAGCCGAAGGCGAACATAAACTGGTGGCCAGTCGGCAGGCAGAACTGGGAAATGCTTCGGCAGATGCCCTTAAAGAGGCAGAGGAAAAGCTGCAACAACAACAAAGGTTATACGCAGAAATAGAACAAGTTAACCAGCAGCATCTCACCAAGTTTGAAGAACTAAAACAAATTAGGCAGTGGCAAACTGAACTGGAAACCCAGCGGGTTAAGGCTCAGGCGCTGGTGTTAAAGCAACCGGAAATCGACCGCAAACAAGAAAAACTGGCACTGGCCCAGCGGGCGCAGCACGTTAAACCTTATTTAGATACAGTAACTGCGGAACAGGTGAATCAGCAAAGGGCCATTGATCAGGCCCGGCAGTTGGCCCAGCAAGTTAAGCTGGCGGAAGAGGCTTTTCAACAATGCCAACAGCAGTATGATCACTGGCAACTGCAAACCCAAACCCTGGGTAAAGAACTGGAAGCAAAGATTCTTCGGTTGGACGAAGCAGTATTAAACGAACAAAAAAGGGATCAACTACAGGCTAAACAACTGGAATTGAGAAATCGGTTTAAAGAATTTGATGGACAGTACAAGCAACTGCAACAGCAGATTAAAGCATTGGAAATCAGCAAACAAGAGCTGCAACTGCGAAAAACGGAATTGGCTCAACTAATTGAAAACCGGGATATCAGTGCCCAGCAGCGGGAGGAGATGGAACGGAAGCGAGAGGCCTGGAAGGCACTGCAAGAAGTTGAAAAACGGCTTCAAGAACAGCAGCGGGAAGTCAATCAGCGCACCGAACAATTAAACGTCGCCCTGCAGCAAAAGGAAACGCTGCAATTGCAGGTTGTGGCCAGTGGGGTTGAACTAAGTCAAAAAGAACAGCAAGCGAGAAATTTAGTGACCCCTGCCGTTAGTCAACTGGAAATAAATAAGCGCCAACAACAATTAACCAGTAGTAGTTTGATTGTTAATAAACTGGAATACGAACAACAAGCCTTAACAGATAAGCAACAGCATATAACAGCACTGGAGAACCAGAAAACAGAAATTCAACAGCAAATTACTTTGGCAGAGGCCGATTTAACGGACCAAAATAACAATAAAAAGCAGCTGATTAAGGAAATTGAACAGTTAGAAGAAGCATACAAAAAGTTAGAACGGGATAATTTGGCCATTATTTTAAAGGCTCAATTGCGGGAGAATCAGCCTTGTCCGGTGTGCGGTTCCACCGATCATCCCCATCCGGTGGTATCCGGACATCAGCAGGCAGAACTGGAAGCAACAGCAGAAAGAATAAATGATGCCAAGATCAGATTACAACAATTGGAACAAAAAGTAGCCCAAATTAACAGCCAAGGGGCAGTGTTAAAATCTCGGCTAGCAAATATTGATGAGGAAATCGAGAAATATCAAGCCCAGGTGGCAACAATAGCCACCACTGTTAACCATCTGCACAGTCAACTGGGAGATGTGGCGGCTAAATTGGCGCTGCCAGAACTAAAGGCTGCTATTCACCAACAACAAAGCGATCTAAATACCACCCAAAAACAAATAACAGACTATACTGCCGCCAAAGAAAAACTAACCAAGGAAATAGATGATTTAAGGGCTAAATATAACGAGCAGCAAAGACAATTTACCGCTGCAGATACTGCCACAGAGGCCTTGACACAACAAATACGGGCAATGCAAAGGAAAAATGATGCGCTGATTACCGAGAGAGAAGACAAGTATCAACAGTTTGTTCAACTGGCAGCTGGTATGTCTGGAGAAGAAATAGAAGCTAAAGTAATAGCCGTTAACCAG
Organism: Peptococcaceae bacterium 1198_IL3148; assembly: GCA_036763105.1. Taxonomy (NCBI): domain Bacteria; kingdom Bacillati; phylum Bacillota; class Clostridia; order Eubacteriales; family Peptococcaceae; species Peptococcaceae bacterium 1198_IL3148. The sequence continues at coordinate 20,327 of JBAIYS010000021.1, forward strand.
GCACTAAAGGAACTGGAGCAATTGCGTAAAGAGGAAAAGACGGTATCGGCCAAATTGGATGCGGTGGTGAATGATCTATTTCAGAAGCAAGAATTGTTACAAAACCTAAAACAAAACATGGAAGCGTTAGTCATTGAAGGCAAAGCCGTTACTGGTCAAGTGGATGAGTTGGTGGCTAAAATTAATGAGGTTACCGATGGCTTAAGGGCGGCGGATGTGAAAGAAGCGGTGACACAACAATTGGCTCAACTGAACAACGCTTTCACCGCTGCCGGTAAAAAGCTAGAGGGACAACGTTGGCAATGGGAAGAACAGCGGAAACTTTATTATAGCGCCGAACAACAGGTTAAACAAATTAAAGAGCGGCTGGAAAAGGCAGAACAAGTGCTGGTAACCAAATTACAAGAATACCAATTTGTTACCCGTGGCCAGGCTGAAGAGGCCATTTGCAGTGGCGCAGAAATGGAACAATTGCAGCAACAAATAGACCAATATAAACAGGAGCAGCTGATCACCAAGGAAAGTATTGAGCAACTGCAACAGAAATTAAATGGCCGTAGTCTGACGGAAGATCAGTGGCAGCAGTTTAATGATGAAATGAAACAAATACAATTGCAACTGGACGAAGTTAAAGAACAGGTCTATGTATTGACTGATCGTTTAGAAACACTGAAGAAGAATCACTTGCGGTGGCAGCAGTTGGAAGAACAAAAAATTACATGGCAAAGGGAAATTAGTAAGCTAAAAGAAATGGAAAAACTTTTACGTGGTAATACCTTTGTGCAGTTTATTGCCGAAGAACAGTTAATTCATGTGGCCTTGGATGCTTCTCGACGGTTAGGTGAGTTGACACAATATAAATATGCTTTGGAAGTGGACAGCGAAGGCAATTTCATTATCCGCGATGATGCCAATGGTGGTATGCGGCGCCCGGTTTCTTCATTATCCGGTGGTGAGACATTCTTGACCTCATTGGCGCTGGCGTTGGCATTATCCAGTCAAATTCAGTTACATGGCCAGTATCCATTGGAATTTTTCTTCTTAGATGAAGGCTTTGGAACGTTGGACGGTGGTCTGTTAGAAACGGTAATGAACTCACTGGAAAGGTTACACACCGAAAACATGGCCATTGGTGTCATTAGCCATGTCCCGGAACTAAAGGCCAGAATGGCCCGCAGACTGATAGTAGAGCCTGCAGAAAAAGGTGGCCGAGGCACCAGGTTGCAAATGGAAACCGCATAAATGGGCTGCGCCCCGAATTATGAATTAGGAATCTTGAATGATGAAACATTCATATTGTATGCAAAGGCCTTTTGTAGGGGCTCAATTCATTGAGCCCCTAAACTAATTGCGCCTAGTGAAAAACATTGGTTAATAGCAGCGCCTGATTCCAGCTGTTCAAAAAGCAGATGTTGTCTAGCAAACACTTCTGCCCAAAAATTACCATTGCAATTTAGTTCTAACTCATGCTAATATAAAATTCTACGCCGGGGCAGAATAAAACTTGGCGGAGTAAGTAACCAAAGTTACCAAAAATTGTTGCTTGCAACAAAGATGCAAAAGTAATAAAATGAAATTCCGCCGTCGATGAGGCGGACGGAAACAGCAACATGGAAAGCGAAAACAAAAGTAAAAAATAACAGTTGACATAAAGTTGGCTCAGTGTTAAACTAATAAACGTCGCTGCTGAGGCGGCGGTAACAACTGGAAACAAACAGATCCTTGAAAACTAAACAGTAAGAGATGGATGTTGTAGAGGCTCAATTCATTGAGCCTGGATAAAATACATTCATTATTGCATGCAAATGCTTTTTGTAGGGGTTCGATTCATCGATCCCACTGCAGGCACATTTGCGCATAGTGAAAACGCATGTTTCAAAAAATAACACACGATAAATGAGCTAAAATCAGCTTATTCATAAAGAAATTTTATGGAGAGTTTGATCCTGGCTCAGGACGAACGCTGGCGGCATGCCTAACACATGCAAGTCGAACGGGGTTTAATTGAAAGTTTACTTTTAATTAAACCTA
>JBAIYS010000022.1 GCA_036763105.1 Peptococcaceae bacterium 1198_IL3148
TGTCCAATCCCTTACAGGCATATTCCATTTCTTTGAAATATCCATTGTAGCTAAGTACACTATCTTGGTTAGTGCTTCATCTGAAGGGTATGCTGTTTTGGTTTTGGTGACTTTTCGCAACTGTCTGGTGATAACCTTCAGTAACGTTGGTTGTATAAATTATGACCTTATCTTCAATTTCCTTGGCCATCGCCTGGTTATCTCTCAGGAAAGACCTTGCATTATCCCATCCCTGACCAATACGTTCTTCTCCATACCGGTAGCAGGACACGTTTTTTAAAATTACCCTGTGGACCAAACCCAAATCTAATAGGCACGCTTCCCTGGAAAAACCTTCATTAAAATAAAACTCCACCAATGCTTCCCTAAAAGGCGGTGCCACCTTATTTATTACCACCTTAATTTTTGTCCTACACCCCACCAATCCGTTAGCACCCTTCAGATCCTCCTTCTTTCTCACATCAAGCCGCACCGAGGCATAGAACTTTAGGGACCAGCCACTGGTTGTGTTCTAAGGCACCAGAGCTGCCACCGAGTCAATCACCACTACATCAATGGCTCCACTGCTGAGTAAGGCGTCGCAAATCTCCAGAGCCTGCTCGCCGTAATCTGGCTGAGATATAAATAGTTCCTCAATATTAACACCAATCTTCTTAGCATACTGTGGGTCCAGGGCATGTTCTGCATCTATGAAGGCCGCTACCCCGCCTTGTTTTTGCACTTCAGCTATAGTATGCAGGGCGACAGTTGTCTTACCTGAGGACTCTGGGCCGAAATCTCAATGATTCGCCCCCTAGGCACCCCCCAAATTCCCGTTGCTACATCTAAGGACAGGATTCCAGTTGAAATGGCCTCAACAGCAATTTTTGTCCCGGACTCTCCTAATTTCATAATAGAACCTTTACCAAACCTCCGCTCAATGTCACCCAGGCAGTTTTCCAGGACCTTACCCCTATCACTCGCTTCCGCAGCAGCTTTCTTAGTGGTTTTACCAGACATTCACGGCACCCCCAAACAAATTGTTCTAATTTTGTGACTATGTTATATTGCAAACACTTATTTGTGTCAACGGCTAATGATAGAATATTTGTAATCTTACAACCACATGGATTTTAAGGAGGTATAGTAGACATGAAAGGCCACATTGCTAACAAGGGGGAAAGATACTACGCCGTTGTTTATGTTAATGGTAAACAAAAATGGCATAGCATCCCTGGAGCAAAGGTAACAAAAAATGAGGCTGAAAGGTATTTAAATGATTTAGTTAATAAGATAAATAATAACTTATACGTTGATGCGTTTAAGAATGACAGTGAAAGATCTACTCACAAAATGGGTTGAGGGTAGAACGGACCTTGCACCAAAAACCCTGTCCCGTTACCAGGAGATAATCAATCGTCACCTTATCCCGGCTCCCGGACAGTTTAGATGGGTCTTCTAATGTAAGGCACCAAACTGGATAGAAAATAATCTTACCGTGAGTCTGTTGAGCGGTTAGGTGTTAGGAAATACAAGGTTTTATGGATATAGTACGGATAGGAATAATAGCTTCGTCGCACTTCTAATCCGTAGCTTCTTTGGTAATATGCCCTATTAAGCACCTAAGAATTTTTCAAGTATGAAAACAGCACCGCATGTGGTCGAACCCAAAAACCTCGGTGCAGTGGACGAAATTCTCCACTTAGGTGAATATTGGAACGAAGGATTGTTGCGTCAGCATAAGAATGAAATTATGGCCACCAACTTTGCCATGGTGAACGGAGCAATTCACCAAATTGCCAAGTCCATTATCAGCAAAGCTGACACTCAGTTTAAAAACGAACCTAAAGAACGGCACCTGTTTGCCACCGCCTTAACTCCGGGGGGCAATGTTCACCATCTGGACAGCATTCTGCAGGATGTGCAAACCCTGCATCTAATCACGGGTGAAGCCAGCGCCATTGGTTCCTACATCGTTGGCACCATCGCCGACGCCATCAATAGTATGCGGAGGAGTTTAAGTAACTTTGACTGAGAAGGCACCCTTAGCGAGTGCCTTCTCAGTTATTACTTTTAGGTTAATGCCCTTAGTTTTTCCGCACTGGCACTTAGCTCTTCTGAAGCAGCAGCTATCTGCTGAGCTATCGCCGCTTGGGCATTTGCTAATTCTCTAACTCCTTCCGACCCATGGGACAGGTGAAAAACTAAATCTTCAAGCTTTGATTGTATTTTAGTTAATGAATCTTTGTATTGATGTATTTCATGTAATCGATTATGGGTTTCCTCTGAAAGCTTGCCTACTTCTTCGGCAACCACAGCAAAACCTCTGCCACTTTCTCCGGCTCTGGCCGCTTCAATCTGGGCATTCAAACTTAACATTTTAGTTTGATCAGCAATAGTTGAAATATTATTGGTAATATCAGAAATATAATTAAAGCTAGTAATTATTGAGCCAATTTCTTTTTCTAAGCCCTTAATATCGCCATCTTGATTTTCTACATAGCCTAACAATTGGGTGCTCATCTGCGCGTTGCTCTGGTTGCCATTTGTAATTTCTTCTATAGTTGCTGATAATACTTCTATGTTTTCGGTTAAATGCTTGTTTACTGTATTGGCGTGCTGATACATTTTTTCCATCACTTCCTTTTGATGAATGATACAACCACCAGCCACATTTTCGCCGTTAAACACTGCCAGCGCTCTTTCGCGGCAGGTTCTATAACCGCACGCCTGACAGTTTAGTTCATCTTCTGTTACTAGTTTGCCATCTTGCTTTAATATTTCCTTTATCTGTACTTCGGTGGGTATTTTCTTATCGTAATGACGATTCTGCCAGGTGATGTTAAACTTGTTTTTACTAATTAGATCATCCACAATTTCAAGCCATTTTTTAAATTCTGGCGTATCCACTGTGTTTTTTACCAGGATTTTATAATCATTGTGTTTTTTAAACAGGCCGTTCTTTTCTGCCTTCTGGAATCTCTTTCTGGTATAATCTGAAACAATGTGTTTTGCTTCTAGCAAGCTACAATTTACCCCCATGGCCTTACCTACTATACAACCTTCACAGTACAAAATATCGATTAAAGTAGGATAATGGTTTAATCTGTTTGCATTTTTATCTGCAGCCATTTCCGTTAAAAAATGTATACTTCGATCTTCACCCTCAAGAATTAAGATATCATCACCAATTGGATTCAACTCCAGGCCAGCAGAAAACAATTCTAGGGTTTTGGTTAGCCCGCCTGATATCGGAAAACCAGCACCATAAAAGGCTTGTATGCCATCAAACTCGGTTTCTGTAAGGGACGCGGGTTTAATACCATTACCATCGATCAGCTCAATTAGCTCTTCAAAGGTTATTACTTCATCAAAATAATAGTTACCATCCAATAGTTCAGATTTTTTAGCGATACACGGGCTAGCTCCTACAATTTTTATATTATTGTCATTCCAGTGTTTTACCAGAACAGCCTGTGCGGCCATAGGGCTCAGAATAGGCGCAAAATGTTCTATTAACATCGGTTGATGTTTTTCTATAAAGCTAATTAAAGACGGACATGGACTGGTAACAACTGATTTGGTTTTGCACACCTGCAAACAGGCCGAGCACTCTTTGCACCTTTCACTTTCAGTATATACAATACCGTCAATCACTACCATCACTCCATAGATATCAAAATTATCATGCCAACATAACTTGTTATATTCCTTACCTTTTGATTTTTACAGCAAAAACATTTATAGTTTGTGAAAAATGTTTTAAGCAGTGACCTACTAATCATTTATAGTTGACATTTACTTGCCATCATCAATTTATTCCATTATAACATAAAATGGCCTTAAACCCTGAAAACTCATGGTTTAAGGCCATTTAGTGTATCTACCTACTTTTGATTTTTCAATTTTCCATTATAGCTGTTCTCTGCCAGCACCCCTACGGTAACCCTCAGCTTGAACCAGATTGTCTAATTCTGTTGTGGCTAAATCTTCACAAAAAAGATCCACTTCACCGGTTATCCGTTCGTCTACAGTTTTCAAATAACTTTTGCAGCTGTCACAAAGATAAACGCGATATTCCTTTTTATTATCCAAAGTAATAAAGTAGGTTTCATCAGCAACATTATTACAGTAAGGGCATCCTAACCTGCTGAAACGCCAATCTGTTTCACACCGTCCACAGTGTAATCTTCTGTGTCCGTCTTCACCGGTAAGTTTAGCAATGGTTGGCTGATCCCCACAAACTGGACAATAGCTCTTGTCCCAGTCACTTATTGGTACTTGCCCCAGTACTATCTTCGCGTATGCCTTTAGCAATGGCTTAAAGGTGTTGCCAGCAATATATTCCAATTGGCTAGAAGATACATTTAACTTTTTAACCCATTTAGCCTTGTTACCATCTACCTGCAGCAGCGAAGATATCAACTGATGTCTTTGGGGTTTGTCCAGTTCCTCAAGGGTTGTTATAAATTGGTCTGTTACCGGTTGTGGACCAACTTGCCATTTTTGACAAGCCTTAGCCACTAAACAAAACTGTGTAAATATACGTTCTGCATCAACCTCTGGCGGGGCTACGGCCAGGGCTGATTCGCCCTGACCCCACCTTTTAATTTGTTCCGGATTAAAACTAACTTCCCACTCTAATGGAAGATTATCATTTTCCATATCCATTAGTTCGAGATAAAAGTTAGCTTGTTTCTCTATGCTAAACTTAGTTTCCATTGGAGCAACTCCTTTAGGCATGCGCCTTCTTTTGTTCGTCCTCATGTCCCAAAATGTTGAAGTTTTCTGCTATAAAGCAGTAGGCCAAGCAAGCGATAGAAACCAGCCCAATACTAACGGCCCATTCCATAACGGAAGGGAAATACCAACCGCCCAGAGAGCCAGACATGCCGGTAAATACTACGTTCATACGGTTAAAGATAACGCCGGCGCTAACCAGTAACCCAAAGGTTAATAAACCCTTGCGTGTATTGCTCATACCGCTGAAGGCAATAAAGATGGGAATTATGACACCCAGAATAATTTCGGCTAAAAACATATTCCCTTCCAAAGTACCCGCAAACATCATGTTAAGGACGCCTCTGTTAACAAGGTCAAAGAACTTAAGGCCAAGATAGGCAATCATAAATACGCCGGCAATGCGTACCAAACCTCGTAAAACGTGTATAGGTACCTGGTGTTTAAAGGCCTTCCCTGCCAGTGCTGTTTCAATACATATCATGGCAGGCCCCACAAAGAACGAAGAAATCAAGAACATTGGACCAATATAAGGGGACCACCAAAGTGGATGTAATTTATCAACCATGATGAGGTACAGGGCACCCAGTGATGACTGGTGTAGGGTAGGGAAAATAATACCTAAAATCATCATTACAGGTAGCGCTTTTTTAAAGGCATTGTGGTACTTGGTACCAACTTTTTCGGTTGCGATTTCTCCAAACTCCAAAACCTGTATGGTGGTATAACAGGACACACACCAGAAGACTTCAAAGAGTACCGAATTGTAACCCCAGGATACGAAAGGCCGCCAAAAGTTAAACCATTGACCGATATCCATAAACAGTCCCACCATAACGATGAGATAACCAAGCAGCGAAGTTAACATGGCACTGCGGGCAATGGCGTTGTACTTGTTTCTGTGTAAAACATGAACAATAATGGCAGTGCCATAACCTCCACCGGCCAAAGCAACACCGGTTAGTACATCAAAGCCAATCCACAGGCCCCAGGGCCAAGTATCATTTAGGTTGGTGGCAGTTCCTAACCCGGTTGCCAAACGGTAAAGCATACATATAATGCCGATGCTGGCCAGCAGTAATAATACCTTGCGGGCACCGGTCATGGTAAACTTCCACTTATATTCTTTTATTTCTTGAAACAATCCTTTACTTTCCAACCTACTCCCCCCTTTAAACATTTGGTTCGTCGATAATCCGTTGCCTACATGGGAACATTTTTGTCGTCCTTCTCAGAAGCAATTCGTTCACGTCGCTTTGTATAATGATACATCAGCGTCAATAAAGCACTCCAACCTACCGCAATACCTGGCGTATACTTTAAAAAGTCATGGGAGTACTCCGGCAATGGTCTGGTTCCCATATTTGGACGAAAGCCAAAGTTTTCAAAGGGCACATCGGAGATATACAGCCAGGATGTTCCGCCAACTTCATTTTCACCCAGTACCTTTTTAATATAACTGGGATCACTGTTGATTCTACTCCAAGCTTCTTTTAACAACTCCTCCCGTTCCCCGAATGTGAGGGCACCCGTTATACATGTATCCACACAGGCGGGTTTTAGACCATAACTCAATCGATCATACTCATCTTCGGGATCAAAGCAAAACTGGCACTTAGACACTAGAGGAAACCGTTTCTCCCACTGGTACTTGGGAATATTAAAGGGACAAGCTAACATGCAATAACGACAACCCACACAAAGATGCGGGTGATAGATTACTGCACCGGTCTTAGCATCCCGCTCCAGTGCTTTGGCAAAGCAAGCCGAAACACATGCCGGCTCCAAGCAATGCATGCATTGCGTCTTTGCCGCACGAATTTTAAAATCTCCATCCTTCTCCAACACCTTAAATTTTACAACGGTATAGGTATCTCCATCCATATCAGGCGGTCCGGTTAAACCATCTACAAATTCAGGAATTTTAGCCGGTAGGTCATTCCATTGTTTGCAGGCTACCTGACAGGCTTTACAGCCTATACATTTTGTTATATCTACAAGCACAGCTTTGGCCATTTTTACACCCCCAATTAATAACTAACAACGCTCAGCCCTAGTTTGCCTTCCTGACGTTACAAAGAAATGCCTTGTATTCAGGTATGTTGCTGTTTGGATCCCCCACAAAAGGAGTCAAATCGTTGGCCGATGCGCCAGTGGTTAAGCCCATGAAGCCCCAAGAATATGGCATGGATATCACTTCGGTTTCCTTACCGTTAACCACTAAAGGTACACAGACACCATTGACAGCAGCCTTGCAGGTGATTTGCCCGCGAGCACATTCCACAATAACATCGTCACCGTTCTTAACTCCAATCTTTTGGGCCAAGCTAGGTGATATGTTAACAAACATATGAGCCGAGATTTCAGCTAAAGAGGGGCAATTACGGGTGGTTGCACCACTTTGATAGTGTTCCACAACGTGAACTGTAATTGCTACAATGGGATATTGCTCACTACCAACTTCTGCAATTTGTTTAAACAAACCATTTTTAAAGGTGAGTGCCATGGGGTTATTTTGCTGTTTACATATTAGGTTTTCAAAGGGACTTTCATAGGGTTCATAGTGTTCTGGTAATGGCCCGTCATTTAAACCTTTAACGGCAAACAAACGCCCGTGACCGTCTTCTGACATAATAAACGCATCATCAGCCGATTGTTCCGGTGGAACCGTTGCCTTGAAGTCCGGTACATCTGGGATTATCCATTTTGTACCATCCCATCTTGCATAGGGCTTTTTGGGATTCCACGGATTACCTGCAGGGTCAGCCGAACAGCGGTTATATGCAATGCGGCGGTTAGCTGGCCAAGCAAAGGCATATTGCGGAAAAACTCCCATGCCAGAAGGGTCTTTGTTAATCCGGCGCTTGCAGGCAGGCACTTTAGCTTCGGGATCCTCGTACCAGTAGCCACTCAAAACCCAGTTACCGCAAGCAGTGGAACCATCATCAGCTAAGTTAGCAAAACCCGGTAACACCTTTTGGGTGGCAACTTCATAACCGTTAATTTCAGCGGCCACCTTTTCAATATCCGGTTCTTCATCACCAGGTTTGTCATAGTCCCAAACCATGTTTAGAATTGGCTCCGAGAATTTACCGCCACTTTGATATTCTTTTTGAATTGCCCTAAATAGGTTATAAGCGATCCAGAGATCGGACTTTGCTTCTTCCGGTGGATTAACTGCCTTATAACGCCACTGAATCCAACGACCGGAGTTAGTGATGGACCCCTCTTTTTCAAAGGACATGGCCGCAGGCAGCAAAAATACTTCAGTATTAATGTTACTTGGGTCTGCCCCTGGCCGTTTCCAAAAGGCCGCCGTTTCGATTTCAAAAATATCATATACAACCAACCAATCAAGGTTCTCCAGAGCTTTATTGGCTTGTATGGTTGATGGGCCACCAACGGCAGGGTTCTGGCCCGTTACAAAAAGGCCTTTAATTTCACCTTCGTTAATAAAATTAATCAAACTCATATATGAACGGTTTTTACCATCATGTTTAGGTAACCAATCATAACAAAAATCATTTTCTTTGGTGGCCTTGTCTCCATACCACGCTTTCAACTGACTAATGAGAAATTTGGGCTTATTAGACCAATAACCGGTTTTGGGAGTTTCTTTTTCGATGTATTCTACCAGTGTTTTATGTTTGTCAGCATAAACCATTCCCAAATATCCCGGCAGGTTGCCATGCAACATCGCCATGTCAGTGGAGCCTTGTACGTTTTGCTCACCACGTTGAGGATTAACCCCGCCGCCGGGAATGCCGATATTACCCAATAGTAGTTGCAAAATACAAAGTGATCTGGCATTTTGTGTGCCTACTGAATGCATGGTAATACCCATGCCGTAAATAACACAACCTGCTTTATCCGGTTTACCGGTGGAAGCAAATAACTCGCAAACCTTTCTATAAGTACCTTCCGGGGTTCCGGTGATCTTGCAGACAGTCTTTATGTCGTAGCGGCTTACATGCTTCTTCAGAATTTGAAAAACACACTTGGGATCTTGTAAAGTGGCATCCTTTTTAATTTCATCACCCTCCATTTGGTATTGCCAGGTGGATGTATCATAACTTAATTTTCCGTTCACTTCATTTAGCCCGGAGAACATACCTTCGTCACACTTGTAATCCGGGTTGATCAAGAAACTTGCATTGGTATAATTTAAAACATACTCTTTAAACCACAGATCATTTTCAATAATATAATTGATCATGCCGTTGACAAAGGCAATATCGGTACCAGGTCGCAATCTTGCATGCACATGGCACATGCTGGCGGATTTACTGATTCTTGGGTCAACAGCAATCAGTTTGGCACCATTCTCCTTGGCCTTCATCACCCATTTCATTCCCATTGGGTGATTTTCCGCTGTATTTGAACCAATTAACAAAACCACATCGGCATTTCTATAATCAACAAAGTGGTTTGTCATAATTCCGCGTCCAAAACTGGGAGCCAGACCGGCTACCGTGGACGAGTGTCAGAGACGGGCACAATGTTCAATATTTAGCATACCCAACGCTCGGTACATTTTGTGCAATAGGTAAATTTCTTCATTGTCTAGAGCAGCCGCACCAATACCCGCCATGCCAGTTGTTCTGTTAACCGTTACACCATTCTCATCCTTCTCAACAAAGGTTTCTTCACGAACTTTTTTAACTCTCTTGGCAATTTCCGGTAATACCCAATCCCAACTCTTTTCTTCCCACTTGTCACTGCCAGGAGCACGGTAGAGGGGTTTTGTGACCCGCTGCTTATTAAATTCACGCTTCCTTTTTTTGTTGATAACGGTATTACCTTCAATGATGCCATTTCCTTTGGGGCAAATTGTTCCGGCGTTAACGGGGTGATCAGGATATCCCTCACAAAAGACCGCGCGTCCCTCTTCGTTGGAGTAGATTAATAATCCACAGCCGCAACCACAAAAACAGCATAATGAATAAGTTTCCTTTACCTTTCTTAATTTGATAGGTAGTTTTTCCCCGGTAAGTTTACCTTGATTCTCTCCGGCTAGAGCTGGACTGACAGATATTAATGACAGCCCGGCAGTTCCAAGACTAATACCTTTCAAAAAATTACGCCTGCTTATTTTTTTCATTTAGCTATTTCACCTCGTTTTACGGGATTATAAACATTAGACTTTAGTGTTACTACTAAACCGCTGTATCCTTTCTTTTCGATATTCAAAGTATTTAGAACCCCCTCAAAGAATTATTCCACCCCTTTCTCTCTATAATTTTTAATTCTCAAAATGGAAATTGACCCCACTTTCTATTCCAAATCGAAAACTCCCTGGCTTAAGCTCCTTAATTAAATTTTTGCTAAATGTGACAGATAAATTTAAATATTTAGAATTTTTAGGACACGTAGCTGGAAGATAATAGTATTGCCTTTACTTTATCCCCTCTATTTAACGGCCCTCGTCCCCCCGGTATGTCGATTAGTGCATTACACTGCAACATAGACTTTAAAGCACCAGGACTTTGTGTCCCACTGGGAGCAGCATAATAACAACCATTCTTCCAGTAGACATTAGCCCTTAGCATCCGTCGTTGCTTACTCTTTTTGTTAAAGGACTCTTCCATAATGGCAGTTACATCGGGTAAACTTACATCTTGCAGGCCGCTCATTCTTTGTAACATAGGTCTTATCAGCATATAAAAGGTGATCATCGCTGCTGCGGGGTTGCCAGACAGACCAATAATCAGACGCCCTTTGTTTTCTCCACAGACAATTGGTGTACCTGGTTTAATTTTGACTTTCCAGAATAAAGTGTTGGCACCACTTAGTTTTATGGCTTCCTTCACATAATCTCTTTTTCCCACCGATACCCCACCGGTGGTCAATACAATATCATTTTCTTTAAGGCAATAGTTTAATAAATAGGCAATATGGTTCATGTCATCCACGGTATTCTTATAGGGGACAGCCAATCCTCCGGCTTCAACGATTTGTGCAGAAACCGCATACACATTACTATTATATATTTTGCCAGGCTGGATAGGCTCACCTATACCAACCAGTTCATCTCCTATTGTCAATACAGCTACCCTTGGTTTTTTAAATACCTTTACACTCTTTCTTCCCAAAGAAGCCAATACACCAATAACAGCAGGGGTAATTGCTATTCCTTGCGATAAAACCTTTTCCCCTTCAAAAACATCCTCGCCCTTATTAATAAAATTATCGCCGGGTTTCAGTGGAGAAAAAATTAATACTTTGTCCTCAACAGACTTGGCGTCCTCCATCTTTATTACTGCATTTGTACCGGAAGGCAACGGTGCTCCAGTGGCTACCGCCGCTACTTCCCCCGGAACAAGAGGTCTTGCTGGAAAGTCTCCAGCAAATACATGTTGACTAACTCTAAGTATGACTGGGTTTTCTTTACTGGCATTGGTAGTGTCTTCCGCAATGACAGCATATCCGTCAAGAGGAGACCTATCAAATGGGGGAAGTGGAAAACCAGCAATAATATCCTCATATAGAACTCGCCCCATAGAATCCATAATGTCAATTTCTTCAAAACCAATAGGCTTTGAGTAACTGAGCAGGATAGCTAACGCATCTTCAAGAGGTATTTCTTTGAGCATATGTGAGTTTTCCATAGTTTTTTATCTTCCTCCTTTTAAGCAGGAATTTAACACTTAATGAACCTTGTAATTAACGTAATTATAATGTTTCTCAGAAAGCATGTCAATTAAAATAGGATTCCTAGAAACGACATAAACAAACAAGAGCTTTTGAGAAAAAATAAAAAAATACCCCTAGATAAATCCAGGGGGAAAAGAAAACAGGCGCGTTTTCTTTTATGATAAAAAGTTAGCAACTTTGTGATTATCAAAGTTTGTCACCATAAATAGCTGGTATTAAAAAAACTTAAATTGTTTCCGTTGTCACAGCACTTAAAATTTGTTAATATAATTAAATATGTATAAATTAATTAATTTGTTGTTATTTTACTTATGTAAGTCATTATAGTGTTTCTGGGAAAGCATGTCAATAGAAATAAGCTTCCAAGAACCGACAAAACCAATATTACTTTTCTGAGAAGGGATATCTATGAATATTTCTGATAGATTTAAAATATTAAGAGAACACCTTGGTCTGACACAAACGCTTATGGCACAAGAATTGGGTATAGATAGAAGCCATGTTGGAAACATTGAAAGCGCTTCTAAGAAAGCGTCCGACTCTTTGATTAAGCATGTGTGTGTTAGATATGGTGTCTCAGAGTGTTGGTTAAAAAATGGAACGGGTAAAATGTTTATTTCACCAGAGGAAAGAATGAAAATGTTATTAGAGCAATTAAAAAAACAACCCTCTGTTAATGCTTATTACAGTTATTTGGTTGGTAATAAACTTCCCCTGCCAGATGAATTGCCTGATCACCTTCAAGCTCAGGCCCATTTGTTACAACAAAGGAAGGAAGCTATTAAAGAGGATTGGAAAAAAAGAAACCCGATCATCAACCCTGAGTCTGGGGCAACAAATAATAACCTGTTAGACATCCAACACAAATTAGCCAATGAAGCTGACAGGCTAGAGCTGGAAGAAATGAAAAAGACTTTAGAAGAGCTCTTCGATGCCGGTCCTTCATATAGAGAGTGGGCAAAAATACAATTTAAATACGCTTTTCCGGAAACAGTGGTTGCCCAGGCACGGGCCTTTAGAAATAAAGATTAAAACATATAAAACAAAACACCACCGCAGACCAGCCTTCATGTGGATTTATACATGGAGGTTTTTTGTATTTCCGCCAGCTTTACGGCACTATTCTCAACTTGGGTAACATGGCTCACTGGAGGGACATGCAATCACAAATCATAGAACAACTAAATAGCATTTCTGTGTTGCTGTAATAAAATAATTAAGTTATACATGGTATTGTAAAATTCCTTTGACCAAGGCATCTCCGAAGCGTTGCAAACTAGCTGGTTACTCAGATTTTGTATATTTTTCTGCAAAGTTTCATTTTCTACCAAACTGGCCATATCTGCAATAATTATAGACAAAGTTAAAATGGTTTCGGTAGTATCAATCTCTGTTGTCATTACATCGCCTCCAGCTATACAAAAAAATCAAATCCCCATTTACCAACAAGTTGCTATTTTTAAATTTGACTTTTTGAGAATAAAATAAGGGTTGGTTTGTACCCTTAAAAAGGCAGCACAAACCAACCCTGTGTTACAGGTGGAATAATGCTCTCCTTTCCAAAAGGGAGGCTAATCCGTTTCCCGATTAACCCTAATCGGCCATAATTCCATAGCTTCTACGCCTTAGGCATTATGGCTCGGAGAACTCATGATTAGTTAATGGCTTTCATAGAATAGTTTATACTATTATTACAAAAAAAGGTTTTGGTGGCAATAACTATTTGTTTTTATTATAAAATACCATGTCTTTATACCATTAACGACACAAACAGATAATTTGTTACCTCTACCAAAAGCTTTCAAATATTCACTTGCAAAAACTAACAAATTTCTCTTACGTGGTAATGTATAATTCAACAAATTTGCTTAGTTTTAAGTATTGGTTGGATAACAAGTACCAGACACTCATGTCCCCATTTTGGGGTACATGGGGTAAATAGTTTTAGGTAATTAACTTTTATTTGGAGGTGCTAATTTGCATAACGTATCTCAAAAACAAATTAATACATTACAGATAATTTTAGAAGACTTGAAAAATCACCTGACAATAATTGGTGGATTTGTTCAAATCTCTTCAGAAAATAAGGCGTTAATGCATATCAACATTATCAATGATAGCATCGTTAAATCTAATTATTTAATTGGAAAAGCTATTTCAATCCTTAATGATATAGAACAACATTAATCTAGTTATTCTATTTCCTCATGTCCCCATTTTTGAATTCCAATTAGTATTTAAAACATAAATACTAGTGAAAACCATTTGTTTGAAATGAAGAATAAAAATTATTTATGTTGGTACCTATCTAGGAGTCCATATTATAACTGCAGCCCCAACGAGGGCGATAAATGACCCCAACCCCATAGTAATGACAATATGATAAAAATTCCACCATAGGCCGCATATACTCTACCAAAGTTTGGGTAATCCAGTAGTGTTGGAATAACTCCGTATAGTACAAGGAATAGGCCCCCTACTGTTCCCAAAAAGATATGTTTTTTCTCACGAAGCCAAAGCTAAATAAAATAGAAATAATTTTCAGAAAATAAAAGGAAAGTTTGTATTACTGTAGAATCTAAGAACTTTAAGTACAAAAAGCAGGGTGGATTTTAATGAAATTTCATTCGGGAGTTAATATTTCATTAAAACTAAAAACATTGGAGCATACAAAATCTTGGGAAAAATCTAGTTTTGTGATTAGAATTTTTATCCTTGCTCTGCTACCAGGTGATCTATCCATGTCAACATCGTTTGGTGAGTTTCGTCGTCTCAAAAACATTTTCAAAAAGCTGATAATAAAACATAGCTACCGCTTCATATTCTTCGTAGTGTAATTCTTCAGCAGATTTTGTTTTTTGCTGTTGCTCATTTTGAGCAACTACTTTTTTTTCTCATGCGCGCGCGCGTCTTCTTCTTCTTCTTCTCTGTTAGTATTCTCTGTTATAGTATGGATGTCACTTTCCGCCTTGCCAGTATGTCGCTTTCCGCCATTCCAGTTTGGCGCACCTATACATTCTTGTTTGGCGGATTCCACCATTCCCGGTTTTGCTGGGGTTGCGGGGTTTTCATCATCATCATAAAAACTTTTTAACAATTCAATAAGCCGATCAAAATCTATTCTGTAATACAATCTCGCAGGTAGTCCTCGCCGTTCTTCTTGCAAAACTTTTAGCTGTTTTAGCTTTTTACGAGCTGTTTCTTGTTCACGTCTACTTAACCCAGTTTCGTCATACCACTCCGACTGGGTTTTATATATCCATCCCTCTGGATCTGCTCCCTTGCCCGTCCAGTACAGGAGCTGAGAAAGAAACAATCCAGATGTTACACTTCCAACAGCTTTTGCAATGTCTGCATGATACGCAATAGGTTTGTCCATTAGTAAGTTAATAAGAATCTCTTTGGCCATAAATAAAAACCTCCTTTGTTTGCACTAACCGGCGCTAACACAAGGAGGTTGCTTTAAAATTTATATCAAGGTGTTGCAGGTTTTAAAAATGTTGTGTAGAATATAACCTGCAATGATATAATTATATCGTAAAGCATTTCTCCTTGGGGTAACCCCTTGGAGCCGGAGACCATCTACTGGGAGAGCGGCCAAACTCTTTTAACCCATTAGGTGGTTTCGTGTGTTTTATTGACATATTTTCCTTTAGTTTTCAACATCAGGCTGGAAAATCCTTCTTGAGTAATTCAAAGGTAATCAAAAAATCAAATTGGCTACAGCAAGGTTTGCTGTATAGTTTTAATAGCTAGTGTGATTTTCACACTAGCTATTAAAACTATACAAAAAAACACTAGCCTAAGGCTAGTGCATTAATAGAGAAATATAGTTAGAACCAAAAACCACCACGCTTCCGCGTTGGTGGTTAAATTTTATCACTTTTATATTTTTTTGTGAATATTGTGTTTATAATAAATATAGTCAAGATGTATGGACATTTTAATTAATTAGAGAACTGGAGGGGAGTTGCTTTATGAGTGATAAAGGTAGAAAAAAATTTATAGACACCTTTGTCAAAAAACATAAACCAGCACCTGAACACACTAGCCCCCGTAAAAGAATAGTGTTAGAAACTTATGTTGAAACGCTAAAACGAGAATGTAAAGAGTTTCGTGTAAATGGTTAAACTTACCAACAAGGGAGGATGATCATTTTATGCGAAACTCTTCTTCATTAGCGAAGGAACTGGCGAAAGGCTGCCGCTCAGTTGAGGAAATTCAA
>JBAIYS010000023.1 GCA_036763105.1 Peptococcaceae bacterium 1198_IL3148
GTTATACTTCATTTTGAGTACCTCCGTGAATTTAATTTTGTGCTTTTGGCCGATTGCACATTTAAATTCTACTGTGAGGTACTTATTTTTTCAAAGTGCATTTTATTTCATTACAGGAATGCTCCATATTTAAATATTAACATTAATATAAACTAAGGATTATGAATTTATGCATAAACAATCCACATAAATGGACATAATACTTTTGAATTTATTTAATATCAGGAGGAAAGAAAAGCATGCAAGGTACAGTAAAATGGTTTAACGCAAGTAAAGGATTTGGATTCATTGAGAGTGAGAATGGTGAAGATATATTTGTACATTTCTCCGCCATTAATGGGGATGGATTTAAAACCTTAAACGAAGGTGAAAGGGTAAATTTTGACGTAGTGGAAGGCGCCCGTGGCCAACAGGCCTCAAATGTCAGCAGAATGTAAAAGTCAAATAAAACCCGGCTTAGCCGGGTTTTATTTGACTTATTTACACTTTCCACCGGGGCAGTTACTGGAGCCACTGCTTACACTACTGGAACTATTGGAGCCGTCAGAACTACTTTCAATTGCCGATGAAGATAACTCACCCTCTTCATTAATACATTGAGCACTACTAAATTTCTTTTCTTTAGGCAAAATATCACCTCCTAAAAATATAGTTCCCAAAAGAAAACTAATTAAACTGGGTAATATTGCACCTACTCATCATTATTTTTTAACAATGGGTTATAACCCACCAAACCAACCAAAGTGTTTTTTATGCCAATCGCTGCAATGGCCTTTCCACAAAAAGTGCCGCGCATTTTATCAGACATACCCAGCCCAGTAAATGCCAGACCACCCACTATACTTAGTAACCGTTCACCGTTATTCAAATTTTGGCGCATATATTTCACCCCTTAATTTAGTATGCACCCATTCTTTAATGTAATTCATTTTCTGTTAGTCTTTTGAAGGCATGTAGCGATTCTGTGCCACAAGCGTTACAGCGCATAATATGAACACAGTAATCATGATTATAATTTTTATAGCCATCTTCAAATAATTTTTGTTCCTCATAGGCACTATAGGGATCATAAAAGTCTTGTAACAAGCCTAGGTTTTCCATTGACTGCCCACACTTTGAGCAAGGTTGCGTTATTTCCACCAGATGGTTGCATAATAAGCAAGTATAATCCATAGTTACCACCACCAATACTATTATTAGCATTCAACTTAAATTAATACTGGGTGCTGCTATTGGTAGTGGCTGTCACCACTGTTAAACGTTTCCATCGGCTAAATAAATAAGTGATTACTATGGCCATAATTAACCTGCTGAGCACAATCAGCGCTCCATTGGCACCATATACCATAAAAAGAGCGGTATCTTCAAATATAGAGTGGCAAACAACTAAAAAGATGTTGACTAAATACACTTCCCTGGCATCCAATGCTCCACTTTTGGCGGCATCAATAATGACACCAGCCCCGTAATTGATGCCAAAAACCAAACCAGCCATTAAAGGAATACCGCCATGGTTGGAGATATTAAATAATTTTAATAACGGATATAATATTGCACCTAATTTATCTAGGATATTGAGATCTTTAGCAATCTCTAAAATAAGCATTAATGGAAAAATAATTACCGCCATTATCCACACCTGTTCTAAGCTACCTAAAAGTGCTTGTTTTAGAAAGGCAAGAATATCCATGTTTTTCCCCCTCTACAGCAAAATGTTTAACAATACACCACTGGCAAAGGACAGGGCTAATCTGATACCAACTAAGACTTTACCATTCATGCCGGCCCGTCTTGCCACTGCCGTTTCTATGAATAAACTGTGACAAAGTAAAAGCATTACAGCAATGATGGTCACCTCTTTAACAGTCAATGTTAATGTACCCATCACACCGATGGCGGCATAGATGTTAAGGGCATAGCCCATTACAATCACCAGTGAAGCTTCTCCGGGCAGACCTAGTAAATTCATCACTGGCTCACAGATAACAGCCACCCAGTTCAAAACTCCAATGTAACTTAGTAAAGTAACAAAAATATAGATAGGTACCACCACTTTAGTAAGTTCCCAAGTAGTAACGAATCCTTTATTGATACCCCTTTTAAAGGTTTCGGCAGTAACCATTATATTCTACTCCTCCAGTTATAAATTAAATGAACACCCGCAAAAAATTCCACTCATATCTAAAATCAATTAAGCAATAATATTAGTGTGCTGCAAGCTTAAAAAACATTAAGGGGGTTTTCTATTTGACAATAGGTACACAAATGCATCAAACACTGGCCGGTTTAGAAACCGCTGCTGCCACCATGAAAACATTTGCTTTACAAACCGAAGATAAGACGGCGAAGAAAATGTTTAGTGACTATGCACAGCAATTAAATTCAATCTGCCAGGGCTTGGAAGGTCGTTGCAATTATATTGAGCAACAAGAACCCCAATACAAGGTTTTTCAACAAGCTCAGCAGCAACAAAAAAAATAGTTACCACAAAAAGCCAGGAGCACCAACTCCTGGCTTCGCTTTATTAGGCCTTTGCTCCTAAAACCCGATCATCCCCTATGCGACGGGTAAAACGCTCACGATCAAAACACTCCAATAATGGCAATGCGTATTTTCTGGAAGTATTTAAAACATCTCTGGTCTCAGCAATAGTTATTTTCCCGTTTTCCTTAATGTACTGGGCAATCTTCTCTTTGGCTTGGTTAAGGACATCAGTATGGAAGTAAATGTCATCAGCTATTTTTCTAATTTTATTTAAGCGTAGTAAAAAACCTTGATACTCGGTTGCTTCTTCTGGACTCAATCCCACTTGCTTAACTACATCCTTCCAATTAGGGGGTTGGAAAGCATTAGTTTTTAGAATACTCTCTATTGTAGCCACCACTCGGGCTTCATTGCCGGTTGGTAAGCTGGTAAAGTCTGGCAGAGCAATGGTTTGAGGGTACAGTTTAAACATATTATCTTTACTAAATTCTAATAACAGATATTGAAAAGCTTTGGCACTCAACTTATCAAACATCCGTGACCGCAGTTCTTCTTTGGGATAACCCTCCCGCAGCGGAAACTTGTTATGGTAGTCCTTAAGGGAAGCAGTTATCTGGTTACTCCAATCAAGATAACGTTCCTTAAGTAGTAGCAGTTCTTTACCTTCAGCAGTAATTAACTTAATCTTATCTTCGCTGACCAGTTTATTCAAAGCGGTTATAGCATCCTCTAACGAAAGCCTAGATTGCTCCGCTGCTTCGTTTAGGGTTACAGGTAATGAATGTAACGTTATAAATTGTAACAAAAGCTCATCGGGGGAACCTTTTTCTTTGGTGGTCAAAGCTTCAATAATTTCAGGTTTAAATCTTTTATGCTTTGCCGGCAAAGCATCTATAATAATGCCGCCGCCAATGGTATGCATGGGAGAGTAGCTTCTAATGACAAACCGATCACCTTTGCTGGTTACAGCTGGTTCCTCCAATTGCAGTTGGGCATAGGCATCTGCTCCGGGTTGTAGTTCATCTCGATCTAATAAAATCACCCGGGCCATAATTTCATCAGTGCCAATATGTAATCTTACTCTGGTGCGGTGTTGCAAAGCCTTAGGGGCATTTAATAGTAAATGTAATTTAGTGTCTATTCTAAAGGATGGAGTTAATGCTCCTTGGGCTGTAACCACATGGCCCCGCTGTATTTGTTCCACTTCTACCCCAACAAGGTTAACTGCCACCCTTTGTCCGGCTTGGGCAAAATCCACTTTGTTTCCGTGCACCTGTAAACCCCGTACTCGACTGGCAATATTGGTAGGCATCAGAACCACTTCATCACCAACTGACAATCTGCCTGAAACCATGGTTCCAGTAACCACCGTGCCGAATCCGGTAACCGAAAAAACTCTATCCACCGGTAATCGCATTTTACCAGTATCGGTTCTTTCTTCTACCGACTGCACCATGCCGTCGATGGTAGCCAATAATTCAGGCAAACCTTCCTTAGTTACCGACGACACCGCAATTAATGGTGCATTTTCCAAAGTGGTGCCGTTGAGAAAATCTTTAACCTCTTCTTTTACCAGCTCCAACCAATCTGGATCTACTAAATCTATTTTAGTTAATACCACAATGCCGGTTTTTACCTGCAGTAGCTGTAGAATGTCAAAGTGCTCCCGGGTTTGAGGCATTACGCCTTCATCTGCGGCAATTACCAATAATACTAAGTCAATGCCGCTGACCCCGGCCAACATGTTTTTAATAAAGCGTTCATGTCCAGGTACATCAACTATCCCAGCCCGACGACCACTGGGTAGTGTTAGATAGGCAAAACCCAATTCTATGGATATACCCCGCTCTTTTTCTTCCTGCAAGCGGTCTGTTTCAATGCCCGTTAACGCCTTAATTAGTTGTGATTTACCGTGGTCAACATGTCCAGCGGTACCAATAATGATGTGCTTCATTAAATCTCACTACCTTCTGATGCCAATACTTGTAATAAAGTCGTTAATAGTGGCGCAGTATCGTGTTGCTGCAGGGTGCGAACATCCAATAGCAATCTATCTGCTTGCACTCTACCAACCACAGGGGGGGTACCAAATCGCAACTTATGTACCAACTGATCTACCGTTATCTGTCTGGGTTTAATGGCCACCATACCTGTGGGCATGTCCGCTGTGGGCATAGCGCCTCCCCCCACCTGGGAAAACCCTTCTTCAAAGGTAACATCAGCATAAGCCCCCAAAGGGTCAGCCAGCGCATTTGCCAACATTTTGGCTCGCTGTTGTAGGCTTTCTTTAGATTCAGTTAACATACGTAGTGTTGGTATATTTACCAACACCTTTTCAGCATCTAAATATTCACGCAAAGTGGCTTCTAACGCTGCCACTGTAAATTTGTCAATACGCACTGCTCTAGTTAAAGGATTTTTCTTCATTTTTTCTATGTAATGCTTTTTGCCAACAATAATTCCTGCCTGGGGGCCACCGAGCAGCTTGTCCCCAGAAAATGTAACTACATCAGCGCCGGCTTTAACCACCTCTTGCACGGTCGGTTCTTTTGGTAAGCCAAACCTAGCTAGGTCCACCAGAAACCCACTGCCCAAGTCACTCATCACTGGCAGGTTATGCCTTTGGCCCAGTTCTACCAGTTCTTCCACGGTGGTCTCTCTGCTAAAACCGACAATTCTATAGTTACTGGTATGTACATTTAAGAGCAAGCCGGTTTGCTCAGTGATGGCCTTTTCATAATCCTTAGGGTAGGTTTTGTTTGTGGCCCCCACTTCTACTAATTTGGCGTTACTTTGCTCCATTACTTCTGGAATACGAAAGGACCCACCAATCTCCACCAACTGCCCCCGGGATACAATTACCTCTCTACCCTTGGCCAAGGCACCTAGTGCCAACAATACTGCCGAAGCATTGTTGTTTACCACCAGTGCTGCTTCGGCGCCGGTCAGTTTGGTCAATAATCCTTCCACTGCATTATAACGGGAGCCTCGCTTACCTGTATCAAGATTAAACTCCAAATTACAATAACCTTTGATAATCTCGGCCATGTTTTGTTGAGCACTTTGTGACAATATTGCCCGTCCCAGGTTAGTATGTAACACCACACCAGTACCGTTTATCACCGGACGCAAATTTGGTATGGCTAAATTCTTCACCACTTCTAATACTGATTGCACAATTAAGTTGACACTAACTGACGTAATGTTATCCGCCAAAATACCTTGGCGGATGTCAGCCAAAACCTTTCTGATCACCTCTACCACTTCTGTCTTTGGGTTAGCTGACAGCAGTTCAATAACTGGCTGCTGGCGCAAAATCTCATCCACTGCCGGCAACGCCCTTAACAGCGACGCTTGATTCTCCTTTACCATCATTTACCTCCGCATTTATATTTACCTTTCAAAGCCATTGCACCCCTGGTAACAGTGCCTATTCCCCAAGAGGCCAATTTAAAGGCTGCTTTGCCACCAGAATGTACTAACCGTCCACTGGAAAGAACAGCCTTTTTAGCCAGTTGGCCAGCCAATTCTTTGGCCATTTCTAAATCGTTCTCAATCATTTCTAAAGTCAATTGAAATTTATCGAGGTAAGTATTTCTATTCTCAGGAGATAACTCCTTTAAAATTTTTACCAATACTGTCAGCGCAACAATGATATCGTCAAGTTGTCCCAATATCGGTATAAAGCCCGGAATGATATCAATTGGAGAAACAAAATATGCTAACCCCGCCCCCAAGATTAATTTTTGCCTTTTAGTAAGTTTTAAAGTTTTAAAAATATCATAGGTAAGTTGGCCATAAAGAGAAAGTCTTTTTAATACAGGGGTGATATCAATATTGGTCATTGGGCACCTCCAAAGTAATCATAGTAAGATTATATGATACAATGCTTCAAGATGCAAAGAAGACGCGATTACTCGCGCCCTACAATTACCCTATATTTTCACCCCAGATATTTAACTTTACCCGCTCTTCGATCAATCCACTTTTATAGGCATAATCGTAAAATGTAATTAGTGCATGGCGGCATTGATCGTCAAATTCATGGCTAATTTGATGAAAATATTCCTCCAAAACCTCCGGTGGCAGTCCAATTTTACGCCGTGCTATATCCACTAATGTTGGAAGTTGCTTCGCACCCAGCAACTTGGACTGAGAAAATAAATCTATTATATCAGTTGCTTTCTCCGGGTTGTTTTGAGCAAAATCCCTCCGCACACACCAAATTGAAAACACCATTTTTTCGCCAGTAAACTCTTTCCATGATCTCCCCAAGTCAGTCACGATATACGGTAGCGATTCATTTTTAACTCGTTGATTAGCAATCATGGCATCGTCACCAATTTGTAAAACTGCATCAGCATGGGCCAGCATGTTATCTAAATCAGTGTCCATTGTCAAATAATTTACTTCAACGTGATAGTAATGCTCAAATAAAATCTTTAAAAGGGCATTAGCCGTAGTGTCTAAACTGGTTATCGCCACCCTCTGCCCTTCTAATTCAGTAACCGGAACCCTACTTAATAATACAACATTATCTGCCTTGCCATTAGCACTGATAGACATATTGGGAAAAATATAACATCGATCGGCATAGCGAGCATATTCAATGGCAGATAACGGTGTGATGTCCAGTTTGCCTTCTAAAAACATCTGTTTCAACCTTGTGGGAGAGGCTTTAGTAATTTTAGCGTCCAAAGGTAATTGTCCTTCTTCAAAGGCATGGTAGGGCATTATACAGTTAATGTAGTCTACCTGCCCCAAGTGAAGTTCGGCCACTCAAAACTCCTCCTCCCCAAGTCATCTTCTCTTTTATATCATTATTTTTACCTTAGCTTCTATCAACCTACCATTCTTTGAAAGAGCACTTCGTTATTTTTAAACTTGCTTAATAACTCACATAGCTCTTTGCTACTTTCTGAGCTCACCACATATTTTAATAAGTTCTCCGCCTGACTAAAGTACTTTTCAACATACTCATATGATACACCTTGCTCCAATAAACCAAAACCCAACCCAAAATTTAGGCCAAATTCATACATTATTTTGATATCCGCCTCTACCGCACCACTTATTTTGGCCCCGAGGGAAGTACAGCCAGCAAACAGTTCTGCCGTTTCCATTTTAATAATATTGTATAATAGTTCTTGGGAAGTATTAACATTGATTTTAGAATGTTGGTTTCTTAAGGTGGCTCCTTCATTAACCCGACAGATTATCTCTGCCAGAGGAATAAGATACTCCAACATATCGTGATCACTAAGATGAGTAAAAAACTTACCAAACAAGTAATCTCCAACTAAGACAGGAAGTTGGCAGCCATCCCTAACGTCATTAACCTCTTGGTTACTCTCAGTTACATTAGCATGAATTTGCGATGACATATATATCAATTGCAATATGCTTGCCAGTGTAACTAACTTATTTTTTTCAAAAGAAAACATTTTGCCAACTAGTATAGTTAATGCTGGTCGGATGATACTATCGAGGCGGGAGAACTCTAAATGAGCAAACTGACCGGCATGACCTGATTTTCTAATCATCAATTCTTTATTTATTCTTGCGTCCACTAAACTTAACTCGTGCTGTATTGTCTGTAATGAGATGGTCACAATATGTTCCCCCTTCTATAAACTAATTAGTTATTCGTTAATTATACGAAATTTCCTGCATTTTTTGAACTATTAATGATAAACAATCTGTTTGTAATTATAGTAAAGAAAGCAAAAACCTTGCAATCCCACCTAGGATTTGCAAGGTTTCGCTAACTTTTTACATATTGGGTACTAATAGTATCCCCTCCTATAGGTTTACAACCCTTTGACGATCAGTCTCAGGCAGGAGGCCTCTGTCTGTTTCTTTAGCAGATATATCAGTGGCACCGAAATGACGAACTAGGTAATCACAGGCATCCCATGGATCCACTTTGTCGCCACATGTAAATACATCCACTGCAGCATAGCCAAGTTCAGGCCAAGAATGAATTGCTAAATGACTTTCTGATATTACAACAACTCCACTTACACCTTGTGGAGAAAATTTATGGAATACAAACTCTCTAACTTCTGCACCGGCCTCTAAGGCGGCATTTATCATGATTTCTTCTACTTTTTTGACATCATTTAAAATGTCGAATTCACACCCATAAATTTCTGCCAAAACGTGACGGCCCAATTTTTTCATCTTGGCTATCGTCCTCCTTAAAATTAAATTTTAGGAATTACCAATCCTCCCGAAATTTGTTTTTTACCGGGTTGCTTAAATTCCACAGAATTCATTTTAGCATGAAATTTGTTGTTGTCAACAGAAATTTCAGCAGTTATAGTACATAATCCCAGTTGGGATTGTGCCCCTTTGCACAACCCCTTTATTGCTTGATAACAGGGTTCAACAGCTTACCAATATTTTCAATGGTTACTTCAATTTTATCACCGTCCACCATCGCGCCCACTCCACTGGAAGTACCCGTAAGCACAACATCACCCGGCAATAAAGTCATTACCTTGGAAATAAAACTAATTAATTCTGACACATTAAAAATTAAATATTTTGTATTGGTGTGTTGTTTTAGTACTCCGTTTAGAAAAACCTCAACTGATAGGGCACTGGGGTCTGCATCAGTAACAATATATGGACCAATTGGGCAGAAGGTGTCAAATGATTTAGCCCTAATCCATTGTTGATCCTTTTTTTGCAAATCCCTAGCGGTAACATCGTTGGCACAGGTATAACCCATTATATAACTAGGTGCCTCAACAGGGGTTATGTTTTTAGCTCGCTTTTTAATTACCACTGCCAGTTCGCCTTCATAATCCACCTGTTTGCTTTGCGGTGGTAAAACAATGGCTTCGCAGGGACCAATCACCGCAGTGGACGGTTTTAAAAAAATCACTGGTTCATCCGGAACCGGTAATCCAAATTCTTCAGCATGATCCCGATAGTTAAGGCCAACACAAACAATTTTACTGGGTTTACAAGGGGCAAGCACTTTAACATCTTGAAGTGGATAGCCGTAATTGGCAGGTTTTATCTCTTTAAAAACATCGCCAATCAAAGGGTAAACCAAATCATCATTACCCAAAAGACCGGAAAACAACTGTCCCTTATAAGAAAAACGGCCTATACGCAATTTAAATCCCCCTTTTATTTGTTTCCTTTAGCACCAAATATATTAACGGTGGTGCACCAAAGATCATGGTGGTGGCAGCAGCCACAACTCCAGAATCATTAAAGGCAAAAGCCACCAGTGCTCCAGTTACCAATCCGATAAAACCCTTAAATAAGTAAGGGTATCTTGATTTAATTTTCGCCATAATTCCTTTGGGTTTATAAAATAATATCGCCAATACTACAATAATTGCCAGTAGTACCCTAGTCCATACCGTATAGCGTACTAGTTTCATATTCATTGCCAATTTGCGACTGATAATATTGATAGTCTCCGTAAAGCCACCCTCAATAATTAACCTAGCAGTTTGGCCAATGTGAGATTGTTGCTGAATAGGCCTGCTGAGGTCAAAGGCTATAAATGACAACAGTAGTAATACCACTGCAATGATTATGCCAACGATTACTTTAGGTCTGAATTTAACACCGGTGAATAACAAAAACGTCACTAGAAACGCTGACGACGCCGCTATGGTTCCGCCGACGTTGGTACCTAAGTTAGGGGCAGCCATACAATGAATCGTTATAGCAAAAATAATGCCCGAAATTATTATGGCAGTTTTTCTATGGCCTTCAAATTTATTAACTGCAAAGGCTGTTGCCATAATCAATGACCCATTTAAAACACCCATGTACTCATTGCCAATGCCATAAAAGCGCGCCCCCACCATGGGGTCATAACTAAGTATGGACTGTTTTTGTAGTGGCTGTCCAAGTAAAATATCTATTATTAACATGGCAGCAGTGAGCGTGGCCAGTAAGGCAAAACTGTTCATAAAGTTGCCTCTTCCCACCATTGTGACAATGATTGTGATCACAGCAGCAAATAAAATTAGCTCAAAGGCCACAATTGGTACACTTGGATTGGGTAAAAGTGGCAGTAGTAAATATGTTAACGGCACCGACACTACAAACAATATGGCTGGTTTTAACAAATTAGCACCTTTTTTACTGATAAAAATCATATAGAGAGATACAGCCAAAATAACAATTTGAAATGCCACGTATCCTTGCTGTAATGGTGTTCGAGCATCATAGGTAACCGCCAATTGATCCTGTTTGTCTTGCAAAAACTCTACCGGATTATATTCAGCAGGCACAGTATATATTGGTCTACCAGTAATTTTACTGGATATCGGTAAATCGAAGTAATTGAGAATTGTCGCTGCTATATCGGTGCTCATGACAATTCCCGGATGTTTAGTGGTGCCTGATTCTAATATAGAAGGCCCAGCGTTAATGTTACCCTTTTCCCAAATGATAACAGGAGTTAGCCTTTTTCTCTCAGCTACCAATGTTTCATCCGGGGTTGGCGATAAAAATATTAACATATCGTTATTGTTCATACTGTTTGTCAATTCGTTTAAAAAACTATCTGCTCTCTGGATACTCTGTTGAAAATATTTTTTATAAACCTCAGGGAAAATATCATTTTTTAGTTGGTAAAGCCTTTCGGTGTCACCCAGCTGCACCACAACAAACTGATGATCATTTAAAGCAGTTTTTACTTCTTTGATTAATTTTTCATAATCGGTGTGCTTGCCACCGGGAAATTGAGGGTCACTTATTAAGATCTCATTACCTATTAAACCATCGTCCACAATACCTTTATTGTCCATAGCGATAGATACCGCCAATCTGCCAAGTTCATCGGTCAAATCACTATTGCCAAATATAGCTGTCTTTAAACCTGCCTGGTGTAGTGCGGTGCCAATAGCACCCATTTCTACAGTGCGAGGCAAATTATTATTAGCCAGTTCCATTCTGGGTAATCCCAGTTGCACTATACTGTTGGCCGGTGGTGTTATTCCTGTACGTTGCTGGTAAATTTCTGAAGCAAACCCTTCTTCCAATTGGGTGTTGACACTAAAAGCTTTATTAGCATAGGCAGTGCCAAATACCTGGGACCCCGCGCCAATAGTATTATATGTATGTACCGGTAACATACTGCCAGCGGTGTTGCAGTTTAACAACCCCATAGCACCTTCATCTACAATTTTTTTAAAACCAGTTAGTTCTTCATTATTTAAGTCATAAATACTCATTCTGT
Source organism: Peptococcaceae bacterium 1198_IL3148 (assembly GCA_036763105.1). Classification (NCBI taxonomy): domain Bacteria; kingdom Bacillati; phylum Bacillota; class Clostridia; order Eubacteriales; family Peptococcaceae; species Peptococcaceae bacterium 1198_IL3148. The sequence goes on from JBAIYS010000023.1 coordinate 11,702, forward strand.
CGGTAACTACCAATATTACCGAGCCATTGGCAAAAACAGGCGTGGCCAATAGGCAAAATAATAACGTGCTTAAAAGTAGTGTTAATAAATGACGATGCAAAATCATTACCTCCGCTAAGTTCTAATTCAGTTACAGTATAAATAACCACAGGGTTTTTAGCAATAGTTGCCACATTTAACCAGTTATATACACTTACGCTATTAAATTCTCTATTGGTTAACCAATTCCTGCCTAAAAGAAAAAGGTGCGGGTCACCGCACCTTTTTCTTCTAGGAGATATTAATAGCATCTGTCGGACAATTATCAGCAGCTTCCTGAGCCTGCTCCTCTACATCGCTTGGTACTTCATCTACAGTGGAGTGAGCCTTGTCATCATCATTCCAATCAAATACTTCGGGACAAGTGTCAATGCATGCTCCACAGCTAATGCAGAGATCTTGATCTACAACAGCTTTCATCATCTCTCCTCCTCAAACAATATTATTGACATAAAACAGTAATAGTTTACCTGTTTTTACAGTTTTTAATCATAAATTTAGTTGAATAATACCTTAGCTACGCTAGCAGAATAAAAAAGTATGTAATGGAGGTTTTATTAATGAAAAAAGTTTATGTGTTAGGCGCCGGTTCCAGTGCCGGCTATGAAGGTTCCTATATTGGCATTACAAGCCCAGTATCTAAAAATTTCTTTTCAAAGGCTACTGATGTTATATCTGTCCATAGCATTAAAGGCAGAAAGTTCTATGATAACACAATGACTTACCACAATCTTTTTAAATTCATAAATGATTTTTGGGGCATAGCGCCTGAGCAAATCAATAGTAGTGGCAATAATATTGATATGGAAGAGGTACTAACTTTATTACATATCGAGCTGGAGGAAAATCCACACTCCTTACCTTTATTAAGGGCCAGTGGTGAGTATATGATGTTAATGGCCCTCACCTTTGATAAAATTTTATATGGTGCCCCTTGTCCCCACCATATAAAATTGGCTAAAAACTTATCCTGTGAAGATGTTGTTATTTCTTTCAATTATGAGCTGTTGATGGATAATTCATTGCTATCCACCGGGATGTGGTATCCAACTGATGGCTATGGTGTAAAATGCGGCATACTATCCGATCAAAAATTGGAACAACCTAAAAATAAATCCCATGTTTATCTCCTTAAACTACACGGGTCCTTTAACTGGCTATATTGCAGTGGATGTCGGCAATTGTTTACTGCCATAGAAAAAAACAAGCAAGAACTTAGGTTAGTTTGCAATCACTCAGATAAAGTCTTCTCTAATCATATGGGCTGTAAGCATCCACTGCAACCAATTATAATTCCGCCCACCATGATGAAAAATTATGATTCTATGCCCTTTACGCAACAATTATGGCATCAAGCTAGGGCGGCTTTAGCAAATGCAGATCAGATTGTGATTATTGGCTATTCCTTCCCACCCACCGATTTCCGCACTAAGTGGCTGTTTCGCAAGGCGATGCTTGAAAGTAATAAAAAATGCCGCAAAGTAATTTTAGTAAACCATGCAACTGGAGATAAACTGGCATCTATGCTACAGCAGTATAAAAGTCTAATGCGAACCAATGATATTGAAAGTTACCCCACCATAGCAGATTATGTTGCTACATTGTGAAAGCCCCATGCACTACACTCATGGGGCTTTCACTGTTAATGATCGTCAAGCATACAATATCATATTTATATTACCTCTTAGGGAGGATAAACCATGTCAGTGTTTGATAAAGTTTGTAAAGAGTTAGAGTTGATTTTAGGTACAGACTTGTTTCAAAGCCTGTGTAACAGCGATGCCATTAAACTCACTCAGTTACAAGCTCTTATTAGTATTCTTATTAAAGCCTGCATTGACTTTGATTTAACTTTTACTTGTGGCACCAGAAGAGATGCTACTGCTTTAGCACTTAGTATATATATTAACCCCACCACAACCATCCAGTTTGTCATTAACCTAGAAGCCGTTAGCGGTGCTTTCAGCGGCTCACCAGAACCTACATAATATTAGCTTAATAATTGAGATATTATCTGACCTATTTGCTTAAAAAATCCCACTATTTTATCCCATAATGAACGCGCTTCCGGATCATTAGCCATCACTTCTTGAAAGTTTTGGTGTATATCTGCCATTTGATTTGCTAAACTACTCCAATCAATGTTTAATGACTTAATCCTTTTTAGCAGTTCCATTAGACTGTCTATTTGGTCATCTGTTAAGTTCACATTTAGATCCTAGGCAACTTTTTTAATTAAGGCTTTGTATGCGTCATCAGTTTGTGGATTAACCTCAGGTAATTTACTTTTTAACTCCGCTATCAGCTTTGAAACCTTCTCAGAGTCCCCAATTTCCTTTGCTAACTCTGCAGTTTTCACTAATTCCTCATTTGCTGCATCAATTCGATCGGCCGACAAATGATCGTCAGCGGCCATTTCAAAGGCTTTCGTTATTCCCGTTAGAGCCGCAGTCCCCGAAACTGGGAATGGGGCAGCGACAATAACTTCTGCATCCTTTACGCCGGCAGTCACCAAAGCATTCACATACATCTCTTTGCTTACCCATGTGATATTGTTAGTGGTAACTTGCAGACCACTGCCAGGCTCACCTAGCATGACCTTTGCAGATGATACTGCCTTGTTTCCAATCACTGCCGGTGCAAGATACTTGCCCAGCATTTGATGTTTTTCTTCATTGGTTATTGTCAGCCAGTTTGTATTCTCAGGCGCCTTTAACAATTGTAGTACAGCACTTCGCTCTTCTGTGGTTAAATCAGCACCCAAAGTGATCACAGTGTCACCAGGTATACTATCTGCATAACCAGTTGAAGTCCCGTTAACCAATAATAAAATTAACACAGAAAAAAATATCAGCCATAACTTTCTCATATTATGTGATGCAATCATCCATTTTCCTCCTAAATATACAGCCTTATTATCACTAAATGAATATACCACCTATAACATTGATAATCCAGTCCCAAATAAAGGTTTTATAACATAAAACCCCCCTTGAATAATCGAGGGGGTAAAAATTAATTCTGGCGGCGACCTACTCTCCCAGGGATAAACCCAAGTACCATCGGCCCTGCAGAGCTTAACTTCCGTGTTCGGTATGGGAACGGGTGTACCCTCTGCGGCAAAGCCACCAGAAAA
>JBAIYS010000024.1 GCA_036763105.1 Peptococcaceae bacterium 1198_IL3148
TGCCCTATCCTTTTGATGGGTAAGAGCCATGAATATTATCACCAATTATTGGGAAAATAATTCCCAAGGAACAATAAAATTTAAAACGGTAAGAAACCTATTTACACATAACTATTTATACTCCCCTTATATGAGTTGTATTCGCGTTTTGAACGTGAAGGTGAGCATTATGAGCTGCTTAAAACCCATAAAAAGTGGGATAAGTTGTATACATTCTTCCGTAATATAGACAATCCCCAACTGTAGGTATTGACTTTTGCAGTTCAGTAGAAGTATTTGGGTTTTTGGCTATTAATTTATTAGCGTTACTCTTTTGCAAAACATTGTTTTTAAATATAATTATTTCATCTTTATAAATTCCCTGATATTTATCAGGAATTTCATTTATACAATCAAGTACTTGTGCATAATTATGTCGGAGTAAATCGTCTTTATCAAGTAAATCCAGCTTAATATTAGCTATGCAATAGCATTCTAAAATATTAGCATCCTTATATCTATAGATGGAAACCAAACTTAGTATCTGTTCAGCTTGAAACCACTTCTGTTCATTAATTAATTCTAGGGCACTTTGATATTTTTTTTCCAAATTAACAGATGTGTGGCAAACGATAATTACACTAGAAACTAATATAGTTAAAAAAGTACATAGCCAAAGCAATTCATTTTTGTCCTCGACAAATTTGAACTTCTTACTTGGCAAAGTTACATCCACCCCCAGTTATTAAGTGCACATTCTCTGACATAAAATGAAAGTGCATATTCTGTTATAATAACAACGTCCCTCTGTACGGCCTCTTTATGGTTTTACCCAGCCATTAACAAGGCCCTTCCATAATTACTCAAAAATGGGTAGCGTTGTTCTTTAATGTTTTGGAAGGACATAATATTGCCCTTATATCTATTATAACTAAGGTTGAGATGTTATTTCTAGGGTTTACTTTGATATTGGCTCTGTTAAAGGTAAATGTTGATATTTTGTGTATTTTCCCATTCTCTGCTACAATTTAGTAGGTGATTTAGTTCGGCAGGAGGAAAGCGGGATAGAGAAAAGAACTTAATCGATACTACCAATACTCTGCTTTATCGAACACGCAAAAGTAATGAATGGATTACTTTTGTGGAGTGTATGATTAAAGGTTATTCCCTGCGAAAGTCTGCTGAATTTGTAGACCAGCTAGTTAGTCAAGTAGAAAATCAAAAATATCAATATATTTACTTAAATAAAATTGGGTATAACAAATAAACCAAAGAAAAATTTCTAACTTTAGCAGGTTGAAAATCATTTTGGATTTAAGGTTTTAAGTTAAATTTACGCTACCTTGGGTAAACGGTTTTCATAAGTTTGACAATGTTCTTGGGGAGTAATAAGAACAAACGTTTTTCTATCCCATGAAGGAAAAAAATTTAAAAATTGAGCGAAACAGATTACTCAATATTATATCCCTATATGAAAGGAGGGAGTTAGATGAAGAAAGTTAAACTGTTTTTCGATATTATTGAGGAAGAGAAATGGTTGAATAAGCAATTACAAATGGGTTATCTCTGTTCAAACATTAGCGGATTAGGAGTATATACATTTAAAAATACTAGCGAAGACTATGTTATACGATTGGATTATCAAAATTACATGCCAGCAGAAAAGTTTGAAGAATACAAAACAATATACGAAGACTTCGGCTGGAAACATATAAAAGGCTCAAGATTTGGCAGCATTCAATATTGGCAAAAGTTAGCTGATGGTCATGAGGATATTTTTTCTGACCGTGAATCAAATATTCATTATTATAAGCGATTAATGAACTATTTACTATCATTAACAGTTATGTTATTGGTGATTAGCTTTATGATATACAAAGATTCAAGTTTGTATGAAACTAAAGGACTTTGGGATATGGAACGCTCACTGTTTTGGAAAGCGTTTTTATTTGAAACACCATTTGTCATTATTAAACTACTTCCACTAATTATGTGTGTTTTTTTGGGAATTAGCTACTTGAAAGTATATCGCCAATATTTTATGTTAAAAGAAAAGTAGAATTTCTAGAGACAACAATACAGTGAATAATTAAGACTGTCTTACTATCTGACAATATTTGTTACACATCATCTATAAAATGCGTCAGAGGTGCATCTTTTGGTTGCACCTCTGATTTTCGATAAAATATCAACAATAAATATTAACAGAGCCTAAATAATAAAGATGAAGTAATTGTAGATTATACCGGTGGTACCAAGTCGATGTCGGCGGGTCTAGCCGCTGCTGCCATGGAATTTGCCGAATGTAAGCTCAGCGTTGTTAAGGGCTTAAGATTAGATTTGATTCAAGTCCGCGAAGGAATGGAGCGGGTTGCCAAACTACCTTATAATCAAGCCTTTTTGCAAAAGCAAAAAACTTTATGTTTTAACCTCATAGACGAGTGGAAGAAGCCTTTTATGACCAACAAACGGCGGCATGCCGGGTTGGGTGGGGTTCTGGTCTTGCCGGTGCCAGCTTGCTGATGTTACTACCGGAAGATTTGCGTCGACAAATCCGAGATAATTTATACCAACCCAGAGGTTCCTTTGATTTTCCCAAATCCCGCCGGGCAGTGGTGGAAAATGATATACCCCAACTGCCTCTAGGTTGGTTAAAAATAGTGTAATGCTATAATTGGAGGACATACTATTGCTATTAAGCCTGGTAATAATACTCAAAGTAGAAAAAGAAACACTGGTACCCCCTTCCATGGGGCAGGTGTTGCATGCCTTTTTTCTGGATAGCGTTCGGCAAGTAAATCCTGCCCTATCGGAAGAACTGCACCAGTCCTCTGGTATTAAACCATTTACGGTATCACCTTTAAACGGTAAAGTTACCTATCAAGATAACCGCTGGCGCCTTTATCCGGGGGAAACGTATTGGTTTAGGGTAACCAGCATAGAATCGAAATTATCACAATGGTTGTTGGAGGTATGGTCGGCATCACTACTGGAAGAAATAAAGTTGGCAGGTGCTGAATTTAAATTAGTCAGTGTGACAAGTAGTGCAGAGCAACATCCTTGGGCAGGCTTGACTACTTATGAAGAAATTTACAATCGGTGTGTTGGTAATACCGAAGTTTCTTTTAAAATTGGTATGGATTTTAGTTCACCCACAACCTTTCGGGACCATGGTAGCAATTATCCGCTGCCTGATCCCATTAAGGTATTTAACAACCTGCTAAAGAAATGGGACGCATATTCTCCTGTGTCTTTAGGGGGAAACTTTATTGAATTTATTGAAGCAAATGTTTACCCCAGCATGTTCCGTCTGCAAACAAAAATTATGCATTTTGATAGATATAAGCAAGTTGGCTTTACTGGCAGTTGTCAATTCGCAATCCGTAGCCAGCAGGATGCAATCTTTATCAGCGTAATGCATATGCTGTCTCAATATGCCTTTTACGCCGGAGTGGGTTATAAAACCACCATGGGTATGGGACAGGTAAAGCCAAAAGGAAGAATATAACAAAAATCGAGCATCGCAGGTGTGCACAAAACCTCGGTGATGCTCGAAAATAAAAAGTCCAGTAGAGACAAGGGTTTGGGGGTTTACAGTTGTGAAATGTTGGTGTAATATGGTAAAAAACCCTTACAAAATGCGGATGCTCGAAAATGGGCTTTCAAGACATTATGGCCCAAGGGCTCACGGTGGGTGCTGTCAAAACACTTTATAATTCCCTACGGGAATTGAAACAAATCAACAACCTTGTTATGCAATGTATTAATAAGGTCTATGTCAAAACACTTTATAATTCCTTACGGGAATGAAACTGGTAATCGCTAAACCCCCAAAACATATCATCTAACCGCGTCAAAACATTTTATAATTCCCTCTAGGGATTTAATAAAAATTTACCCCTTGTTGAAATTAACATTCAACAAGGGGTATTAATTTTCTAAAGGTGATCGCTATGCCAACTGAATAAAAATAAAAACAATTAAGGACTGCGTTTGGCAGTCCTTTAATACTTAATCAGATACTGCAGATGGCAAAATTTGCCTTGAGGCTTTGGGGTATTATAGATCCAGAAGTGAGGTCTATCTTTCGTAGAATATTTGATTGCTGCGGGTCAGTGACTGCTGTTTTTCTTGATAAAATGATCTATAAGCGTCATCAGGAAGTATTTTGGGAGTATGTAGAGACAATGAAAAACTTTTTGAGGTACTTGGTTCATAGTCCTAAGGGTTCTCCCAGTACATTAAAATTGAAATTTTACCGGGTTGCGAGAAAGAAGTGCTACATCTGATAGGAAAACGAATTTATCCATAAACATGAGCGAGTGTGGTGAATTTAATGAAGTTAGATAAAACTTAATAATTCCACCAGCAACAAACCGTCTGCAATGGCGGTTTCTATTGTGCAAAATTTTTTTTAATCCTTTTTAATTTTTATCAACAAACAAAAGATTCTACATAATATTCACAATTATTGGAAGGAATGTCTAAATTGTTGTAGAAAACTACTACATATTTAAGGTTAGTATTATTAAAATGTAAAAATCATGCGTAAAAACCTGGATCATAGTAAGCCTTTTAATGAACATTCTAAAACACAAAAGAAGAGAGGATGGTATATGCGATATCGTAAGATTCAAGCAAAATATAAAGTTGCTACACCCATGTTTCTGTCAGGAGGGGACCAAGATAAGGCTGAACTTCGTGTAGTCTCAATAAAAGGTGTCCTGCGTTTTTGGTTCCGTGCCACTGCACTTAGTCAATATGATAGTTGGTTGAAAGTTAAAGAAGCAGAACAACTTTTGTTTGGTAGTGCAGATGCTGGGCAGGGTGCTTTTCTAATTAAAATTCATAGTAAGCAAATTGACAAATCAGTAAACAGGGACTGGTTTAAATTTGGCAGTAATTATCTAGGATACGGATTAGATAAAACTAAAACATCCAGACAGTATATAAAACCGGGCGGCGTTTTTACTATTGAAGTTATATTTAAGCCCGGCACTTCCGATGATTGTGTAGCCGCTATAAAAAGAAGTTTAATAGCGTTGGGTTTATTTGGCGGCTTAGGTGCCCGTTCTAGACGTGGCTACGGGTCTTTGTCATTGGAATCACTGACAGTTGATAATAACGAAGTATGGAATAAGCCTAAAAATCAACAGGATTTGCTAAGCCTACTCAACAATTTTATTGAAGAATTGGGTCAACTGCCAGTTGAATTGCCAGAATATACTGCCTTCAGTAAAAAGAGCCGTATTGCATTAACAATAACGAATAACAATCCCATGAAATTATTAAATATTATGGGTCGAGAGATGATGAACTATAGAGGGGCAAAAACAAACCCTATTTTTAAACAGGATGCGGCCAAAATAATTAGGCTAACTAAAGGGCAAACGATAGAAGAACATCCCCAGCGGATAGTATTTGGTTTGCCGCATAACTATTATTTCCCTAGGCCATTCAAAGAAAGTATATCTATAAATGCAAATGAATTACAGCGTAGAGCTAGCCCCTTGTTTATTCATATACACGAACTAGAGAACAGTTATGTTTCTATTCTCACCTTATTGCCAGCAGTCTTTCTTCCTAAAAATCAAAAGATATTTTTAAGTTGTAAAAAAGCAAATCGATCTGTAAATACCAATGTCAATTACAACGTAATTCATAATTTTATCGATAGTTTTGCAAACAGACTGGAGGTGACTATATAATGAAGACCCTCCATTTTACTCTAGGTCCGGTACAAAGCTTTGTTGCCCAAGCCAGACGAACCCGTGACCTGCACGCGGGTTCTTTTTTGCTGTCCTACCTTGTAGGCCAAGCAATGTATGAAATAATCATATCGGATGGCAAAATTATTTTCCCTGAAGTGCACGGTGAGCGGGGAATAGTAGACCAAACCAGCGATCCGTTGCTGCAGGCCATTAACAGACATTCTCTAACCAAAGCAGAGGTAAAAGGACCTTCGTTGGGAACGCTGCCTAACAGATTTCAGGCAGAAGTGCCAGATGATTTCAACCCGATATGTTGCGAGAAAGCGGTTAATAGAGCTTGGCATAGAATATCTGAATCGGTATGGCAAGAATATGTAGAGAAAATAGCTGGTAAAGGTAAAGACGTAAGAAAAATATGGGATCGGCAAGTTAATAAATTCTGGGAGATGTCTTGGGTTATTGGACAAGATAAAAATTTGCTAGACAGACGTAAAAATTGGCGGACATATGTGCCATCTGTAGAACCGGGCGATAAATGTACAATTATGGGTTGTCTGCAAGAACTGTCCGGTTATTTGCGTAGCAAGCAAAGTGAAAACCAGAATCAGTTTTGGGAAGCCCTTAGAAGCCAGGTAAAAAGTTTAGATTTGCAGGAAGGCGAGCGGCTTTGCGCTATCTCCTTAATCAAGCGTTTGTTTCCTAGGGTATCTAAACAAGCGATAGGGTGGGAATTGCCAGTAAATTACCCCTCAACATCTTGCTTGTCTGTGGTACATTGGCTTGCTGATACCATAGAGAAATATCCTGCTAAAGCAGAACAATTTGCTGGTTTTGTGATGTCGTTGCCAGATGATTTGAAAACTAAAATGTATAACTTTAATTGTATTACAAAAGTATGTGAGGAAAAGCCTGGGACAATAAACATGGCAACATTAAATAGCGAATGTTTTTATGAAAACTCCCTACTTAACGATCATATATGGGGAACAGAAACGGCTGAATTACGCCAAAAAATTAACTGCAAACGGAAAGAATTAACCAGTGATAAGCCAAGTCCCTTTTATGCGGTACTTCTAATGGATGGAGACAAACTGGGTGTACTTTTAAGCGAACTAGACAGTGCCTCCGTCAGCCGTGCTCTAGGCAGGTTTAGTGCTCAGGTAGAAAATCTGGTAAAAAAACATAATGGCGTCACAGTTTATGCCGGCGGTGATGATGTGTTGGCTTTACTACCCATGGAAGATGCATTAGAGGCAGCGATAGAACTGCGAGGAGCGTACAGAGATGCCTTTAAACAACAATTTTCTGACAACAACATAAAAGATGATAAAGCTACTATATCCGCTGCGATAGTTTATGCCCAAAACCATGTACCATTAAAAACAATTCTCACCCAGGCCCATAAATTGTTGGATGATGTTGCTAAAGATAAAACCGGACGGGACAGTTTGGCTATCACAGTATGGAAAGCTTCTGGCCAAGGTTTGACTTGGGCTGCCCCTTGGAACGTAATTATTGATGGTGATAGCAACATAATTGATAAGTTAGTTAACCTATTTTCCGAAAGTGAAACAGAACAATCTCGGTTTAATAGTTCATTCTTTTATAACCTGCGGAAAAGGTTTGAAATACTAGCCGATAACCAATTTCAATTTGACCGCAAAGCAGAAGTGGATCTACTCACAGCGGAGTATCTAAGAAACAGAGAGCGAGAAATAGAAGTTGATGAAGCTAAGCAGAACATTGAACTATTGCTGAGAATTTGTCACCACTCATGGAGGGAGCACGGGGTTTTGCATCAAGCAGAAGGTCCCTTAACAGTTGATGGGGCACTATTGATACGCTTCTTGGCAAGTAAGGGGGTGCATGAATGACGGCATTAAATACAAAAATCTGGACATTTAAAGCATTAGATACATTGTTTTTTCGGGATGCCACCCCATATAATGCTGGCGAAGGTGGACAATCGGAAATTAATAGTATTTTCCCTCCCTTCATGAATACATTACAAGGCGCTATTCGTGTTGCGTTAGCCTATGGGCAAGGGTGGACGCCTGAGGAAAAGCACAAATGGCCAGCGGAACTTGGAACACCTGACTATTTAGGGCAGATTAAATTGCAGGGGCCATATTTGCTTCGTAATGGCGAAATGTTATTTCCTGCCCCTCTTTACCTAATGTATCAACAAGATACGCAACATAATTTAACCCAATATACTAGGTTAAAGCCAGGGGACGAAGTTGACACCGATATGGGCATTAAGCGGTTACCGGTACAGGATAAATATTTAGAGGGTGCCAAAGTAATGGAAAACTACTGGTTAGATAGAAAAGGTGTCACTGCAGTATTAAATGGCAAACTTCCAAATGGAGATAATGTTTTCTCAAAAACTGACTTATATCAAGAGGAACACAGGGTGGGTATAAAACGCGAACAGCATACTCGCTCCGCTGCTAAAGGAATGCTCTATTCCTGCGTTCATATCCGACCGCAACCCAATATTGCTCTAGCTGTTGCAGTATCTGGTTTACCTGATGAATGGCATTATCAAATTCCGCGTTTAATCAAACTGGGTGGCGAAGGACGAATGGTTGAGATTAATATCAGTGATTTTTGTCAGCTAATGCCAGAACCTGTTCCGTTAAAAGTTGTAGCAGGTAAAATTACCTTTACAGTTACTTTGATTACTCCGGGAAAATACCAAGACTGCACACATGAAGTGATAAAGAATGGCCCACCGGGCATACCGGGCAAATGTGTATCAGCTTGTATTGGGAAATTACAACGAATAGGCGGTTGGAATTCACAAAACAAATGTCCCTTGCCACTAGAACCGACAATACCTGCTGGCAGTACCTGGTTTTACCAAGCAGACGCGGATAAATTAGAAAGTATTCTAGCCATACAGAGGCAAGGTGTTGCAGATCCATACGGTAATGGACAAATCATTATTGGAAACTGGGAGGGTTAAATTATGAAAGCTAGTGTTATAGGTTTATTTGCAGAGAAAAGCCTGCATCCTGGCACAGAATCTTCAGCCGGTGTCATTGATCTTCCAGTGGCAAGGGAAGTAGCTACTGGCTATCCGGTTATTGTTGGTTCTAGCCTCAAAGGTGCATTGAAAGATAATGCTCGGCTTAATTGGTCTATGGATGAAGAAGGTATTAATAAAATTTTTGGAGTGCAAGATAACGCTGGTGCAATTGCTGTTACAGATGCCAGAATACTACTGTTGCCCGTTCGTTCCCTTACTGGGCACTACAAATGGGTTACCTGTCCATATTTACTGGAACGATTCCAAAGGGATTTAAATATGGCTGGTATTGAATGCACACTATCTTTTGCAAAACCTGAACAGGGTACCGCAATAACAAAGGAACAAGATAAATTATTTTTGGAGGAACTTTCCTTTAACGCTGTTGATAAAGATTTATCAGAGGTCGCTGTCTATATATCAAAAATAATTAAACACCAATCCTGTTGCGACCGTTTATTGCAACAATTAGTGGTTTTAAGTGATGATGACTTTGCCCATTTTGCAGCCTATGGACTGCAGGTTAACGCCAGAAACCGCTTGAATGAGGCTACCAAAACCAGTGAGAACCTCTGGTATGAAGAAACCATTCCCGCAGATAGCTTGTTTTATGCCTTGATTATTTGTCGGCCAGGTGAAGAAGAATCTTTGAATGAACTAAAACAACTATTCACAGAGTTGCCCTATCTACAGGTGGGGGGGAATGAAACTATTGGTCAAGGTTGGTGCGCGGTAACCTGGCTGGAACAAGGGGGGATAATTAGTGAATAGCATCAGAACCCTTGATCAAAAGCGGGCAGAAAATGCGTTGGAAATTGTTAATCAATTACTAGAAAAAGCAAATAATAACCCCAGTCAGCAAGAGTGGAATGATAAATATGCTTCATATGTCAAAGGGTTGCCGGCTACTATTTTAATGAACGGATTGGGACAGGCGGCAGCTACATTATTGGCTGCCGCCGATGGTAACAAAACTGATGCCCATAACGTTCTATATAGTCATTTACAAAGTTGGCTTTGCCGTAATGATGAAACCGCACCATACCTCGGTGGAAAAGACTTGCTTTCACAAATTACCACTAAAGACCGGAATTCTTACTTGCGTGCCCAAGCCGAGGCATTGTCATGGCTTACATGGCTAAAGAAGTTTGCTGTTGCTTACCTAAAAAAACCTGATGGTGGTGCTGAATAATGGCTTTACCTTTATACAGACAAAGCGATGTTCCCACAACCCGAAGCAAAGGAGCAAATGCTGGGCTTTGGTATGATAAATTCTGTAACCAATGGCAACGGGATTGGACTCTAGATGCTAACGGCAAGCACCACTGGATAAAGACTGTAACGGAAAGCGGCTCATTGGGAGATGCCAAACTAGTAAATGAGATGAAAGAACGTTTATTAAACTTAACAAATAGGCTTAATGGCAGATCACTTTTTTTAAAAACCGATGGTCGTTTTGTCACAGGTATTGGTCGGGAACACCCAGTAGAAAACGGATTTACTTGGCACCACACCCTAGGGGTTCCCTATTTACCAGGTTCTTCGATTAAAGGCATGGTGCGTACCTGGGCAAAAATTTGGCTCAATGCTGATAGCGCAAATCGTATTTTTGGTGCAGACGGTAAAGAAGGCCACGAAGTTGGTAGTGTAATATTTTTTGATGCATTGCCAATAAAACCAATAAAACTAGAAATAGATATAATGACTCCACATTATTCCGAATATTATCAAAAAGAACAAGAAAATAACCCGCCGGCAGATTGGTATAAACCGATACCGATACCTTTTTTAACAGTTGCTGGAGAACAAACATTTATTTTTTGCCTTGCCCCTAGGCGCGCGGAAAGTGTTGAGGATCAAGAAGATGTAAAAACTGCCATTGGGTGGTTGGAAGAAGCTCTGTCATATATTGGTGCTGGGGCAAAAACATCAGCAGGTTATGGACGATTTATAGTAGATGCTGATGCAGAAAAAGCATGGCGAAAGCAACAGGAAGAAGAAAAAATTGCCCGGGAAAAACAACGGCAGGAATATGAAAAGCTTAAAAAACTGGCATCGATGAGTCCATTACAACAGGAAATGGAAGCAGATGGTTATAGTGATGATACAAGCCTCTTTAAAGGGAAAATTAATAATTGGCTTGATAAAATGGAAAAAGCAGATAATAAAGTAGGCCTTGAAATAGCTGAGTTGCTGTTAAAATGGTATCAGGAAAAAGAACCCGAACAGTTGACAAAACCAAACAAAAAGAATAAAGACAAGATAGCCAGAATTGCGCTTTATTTAAATAAGAAATAAAACATTACTGATCCGATATTTGGTTATCATTTACCTTTTGTCAATACTATACAAAGGTTACTAAAAACGAGCATCTCAGGTGTGCACAAAACCCCCGGGATGCTCGAAAACAAAAAGTCCAGTAGAATCAAGGGTTTGGGGGTTTACAGCTGTGGAATATTGGTGTAATATGGTAAAAAACACTTGCAAAAATGCGGATGCTCGAAAATACGTCTTCAAGCCGTTGTGGCCCAAGGGCCCACGGTGGGTGCTGTCAAAACACTTTATAATTCCCTACGGGAATTGAAACCTCAATCTATCACTCGTCTGATATGGCGGTACCGGTGGATTAGTCAAAACACTTTATAATTCCCTTTTGGGGAATAAATTAGTACTAGAGAAAGAACATCCCCCTTGTTGAAATTTACATTCAACAAGGGGGGATTACTTTTTAAGGGTGAATCGTTATGACAAGCTAGAATGTAATAAACATTTATACATATGCGCAAACAAAAATTGTATGCAAAAAACGAGGCTAGAATGTGAAAAAATATATATGTCAATCCCTTGATATATATATTATTTTTTATTAGAATTTTCTTCGGGGAATTCTTATTTTATTTATAATTATAATTTTATATGGTAATAAATTTTAATTAACCAAAAGACTAGGAGATGAGATTTTGAAAAAGCTTTCCATACCCTATACTATGCAAAGTGGTGAATTGTTATATGATCATCTAACTAATGAATATTTACAATATGTAAAAGAAATTTATATGCCACTTCCATTTGAAATTATTGGATCAGCAAGAACGCCTGATCCCAAACATATACTACATTATTCTAAAATATTTGATAATGAAGTATCAAAATTTAATAAAAAACCCATTGATGTAGTGTTAGTTGTTAACAATCCAGCGATACCAAGAGATAAATATGATGAAATTATTAATAAAATTGAAGAAATTAAAGATAAGATAAAAAAAGTTATTATTAGCGATTTTTACTTTTTAGATTATTCTCATAAAATATTTGAAAATTTTAATATAGAAATAGAAATGTCTGTTATTTCTGAACTTAATTCAATTGAGAAAATCAGACATTTTTTAGAGGCATATCCTTCTGTTAATAGTTTCTGTCTGTACTATAATTTTCTTTATGATATAGACAGTTTAAAAGAATTAAGAAAAGAATTTAAACACACTAAATTTAAAGTAATTGTAAATCATGGTTGCTTTTATAATTGTCCTTTTTCATTTCAACATCATTTTGCTTTATGTCAATCGGACTTTCCAAAGTTCTTTTGCAAAGGTTATAATAAAAAACGCAATCTACTCAAAGAAATTCAATTTGTTAGACCTGAATCTTTAAATTTATATGACGATTATATTGATATTTATAAAATATCAGGTAGGCAACATTCACATGAAAAAATCCTTAGAATGATTAAATCATATGGAGAAAGAAAAGAATCAGAATTTATTAATGGAATTTTAGACCTAAATGCTAAAATTAAAGTAGACAGAATTCCTAACAATGCAATTCCTCCTGAATATGATGAGATTAGAAGTAAATGCAAAAAGCAATGTCATAAATGTGGCTATTGTGATAAATTATATAGTTTACTTGGGATGAAATAAACAAAGCCTTTCTGGAATTCCAGAAAGGCTTTGTTTTGAGATGGGATTTATTATTATAGAAAATTTAATTTCTATTGTTTTCCATGTAATTTATAATTATAATAATATTTAAACTATAATAATAACTGAAAGGAGATTCTATGTATCTACAAAAGAAATATGTATTGTTGGTGTCTATAATTATAGGCATCTTTATTTTCACAATTGGTTGTGGAAACTCCGCTACAGATGTTGATAAAGCTAGTGTTCAAACTGAAAACAAAAAAGTAACTGATGAAGCCAAATCAACTAAAGATGTAAATAACTCTCAATTAACACCAGAAGTAAGGGTATTTCAGTCAATGTTAAAACACCTTGACATTGAGTACGACAACAATAAACTTAATGATATTGCTAGTAAAGGTGGTATCGAGACAACTGAGTTCAAAATAGGATTAACATCAACAGGCACCATTAATAATAAGAAGTTCTATAAGTTTGAAGTGCTACCTTTAGGTAATGGGGCCGCCAGTAGTTATATAGTTTCTGCAGAAACAGGAAAGGTTTATAATAGTTTTGATGGTCAAATCATTCAAGAGTTTAACTTAAATAACCTTAAATATGATAATGTGGTAGGAAGAAAGTTATATATAATAACCGAAAATTATCCTGAAGGTAATAATTCCTACTATGTCGATGGTAAAACTATGAAAACGTATTTTGATATAATAGAAGCAAGAAAACAAATCATCAGTGAAATAGCCCAAAGTGATCCACTGTTAAATTTAGTTGGAAAAGACATGAGCTTTGTACAAAGTAAAACAGGCCAATCTGTTCAAACAGAAGTAAAAGAAATACATTATGATGACGGATTTGTAGAAAATATGGAATTTAGGTTTATTAGCTACAATAAGGCTAAAATATACTTTGATTCTGATGGTACCTATAGCTATATGGAACTACCAGTTGGTGCAAGTATCTTAACTACAAAATGTGGCATGACCTTTAATGAAATTAGAGATATTTTAGGATCGCCAAATGAAGAATATCATGATACCGAATATGGCGAATACGTTATGCAATACAATATTAACGGTAAGCAAATAGATTATTTTTCAGAAACTCCTAATGGTGTCTCACAATATATAATTATTTATGATTAAACTATGAAAAAAACCCCCCATTAATTTTTAAAATGTCCTTTACAAAGGGTACACTTTATTTGATAAGGGGGATTTTTTATTTTCTTTCCTTTTGTTTTATGCGGTTTGTATTGAGCCACAGTGTATTTTGATAGCAGTGAAAGGAACAAAACGCATCCCTTAACAGCACATTGCAGCAGATGGGGGTGGAACCAAAATGCTTGGCTCAAGTACATGGTAATGACCCGTTCCATTGGTTGCGTAACGGGTGATGTTGGTTGTGGTAAATCTACTGCCATTCGGTACCTATGCAAAAGAATATCTTGGAAAATGAATATAAAGTCTGGTATTTTATTGTCTTGTTAATAAAATTTCCTTGCTGGTAGTATATAAATATTGGTATCCTAAGAGAACATGGCCAAACTGACATAACCTTTCCATAGTAGAAAAAATTAATTATCTACCAGCTGTAAGGCTGGGTAGAAATTAAGGAGAAATAATAATGGGTTATTTAATGCTTGCAATTATTGCTGAACTTATTGGAACATCCCTACTTGAAGCCTCCGAGGGGTTTTCTAAATTATTTCCCACTGCAGGGTTGATGGTATGTTTCACCCTAGCTTTTTATTTTTTGTCCTTATCACTTAAAACAATACCATTAAATCTAGCCTATGCCATTTGGTCAGGCTTAGGGACAGTGGCAACTGTCATCATATCAATATTAATTTGGAAGGAAAAGGTTAATTTTGCCAGCATTACGGGCATTTCCTTAATTATCATTGGGGTTATTGTATTGAATATGTATGGACCCGGCCAGAGTGAGACAAATAATAACGAGTGTACAGCTCAGGACAATGGCAGTAGCTATGTTCAAACGTAATTGTCAAAAAATCTGCACATAGCAACTGCCTTTAAGAACTGAGATAATAACCTCAAGAATATATGAGGGAGGAATTCTCATGACCCTTGAAGAGCAGTCCATGATCAGGCGCCAGCAAGTAA
>JBAIYS010000025.1 GCA_036763105.1 Peptococcaceae bacterium 1198_IL3148
CCAATACCGTGCCAACTGCTTTATGTGGTGGTGCAGATAGGAGTGACAATATAGGGCACGTATTTGTTAGTACATTAAACTTACAACCGTCAATCAGTGTTTCATCCCCTTCAAATAATCCACCATTAAAGGTAGAAGGGACTTAAATTCAACTGGAAAATAGATGGTGAGAGCTAAAAACATGCTGGTGAAAGCATGTTTCTTTTGCATTTAAAGGGAGTGATGGGGGATAAAGAAAAATATGGTTTTTAATGGGTTAACTGATTAAGGAAGATAAGTTATTTCATGTGAATTATTGGAATAAGGAGGGAAATTTCTTGTGGAAGATTATTAAATATTTGTTAGTTGCTGTAATGTTTGTCAGCATAATAGCACCTATTAATAACGCCCATTTAACGAAGGCTGAGGGGGCTGCAGGTTGGGAAGATGTTCCGGGTGCAACTAATATATCTTTAAGTAGTGCAAGTAATGCTTTCCATTATATTTATTTTTTAAATGGCAACATTATAGAAGGTGTGTGTTGGCATGATACCGACTGGGAACATTGGGAAACATTGACAACTTATGAACCAGATAAATATCACTATAGAATTGTTGCTATTAATGAGAGATTGGCAGTTTGGAATATGCTTGATGATAATAAAGTAATAGCGTATATTTATCCTGGTAATAGTTATATGGTGGATGAATATTTAAGTTTTGGTTCGGGTCGCAATTCTCCTACCACATATGTTACTGTTCAGCGAGCGCTTAAAAACACAGAACCTAATATGTCAGTAACAAGTCCTTCAAATAATCCACCATTTTCTGCAGTTACAGGACACGATAAAATGACCATTTCAGGCAATGTAACCGACCAGGATGTGGGAGATGTGTTAAATATTTACTATCGAATAGATAGTGGTAGTAAAGTATTGCTTGTTGGGAACATTGAAGCTAATGGTACCAAACCATTTAGCAAAGATGTAACAGTAGGAAATCTGTCGGAAGGCGAACATACACTATATACTTGGGTAGAAGATAATAAAGGTGGTAAGTCTGAAGAAGTATCAAGAACATTTAGAGTTGATAAAACACCACCAAATAACTTTACCCCTGCAACCACGGCAGATAGCGCTACACAGATAACACTTTCTGGAAGCACAAGTGATCCTACTAATAACGAGGTAAAATCAGGGCTTCATTCTACCCCATATAGGTTTTACAGTAGTGCAACTGATTCATGGACTGGGTGGCTTAATAACACTTCAAGAGTTTTTGGTAGTCTAACGCCTAACACACAATACAACTTCAAAATGGAAGCCAGGGATACAGTGGGTAATGTTAAGCAAACATCTACAATAAACTGTTATACTTTGGCCCTTAACCCTGATGATGTAGTGGTAACTGGTACAACTAATGAAAGTATATCTATCAATATTATAAATAACGCAGCTAATGGTAATCTCCCGCAACACAAAATAGAAGTAAAATTAAAAGGTGCTGGTGCTGGTGGAGCTGCAGTAAGTAGTTCAGATTTCAACACCGGTACCAGTAGAACACTTACAGGTTTATCACCTGGTACGGAATACGAAGTTTGGGTAACTACAAGAAATGGTGATAATAAGCCAAATACAGCAAAAATTTATATAGACAGTATTTTTACTAATACCCCTCCGGAGCTTTTAATAAGTAATGCCGGAGAAGATCTAATTAGATCAGAAATAGAACCTTTTAATAACTTATCTATAACAGGCCAAGTGCACGACATAGATGGTGATAATCTAGTAATTTCAGCAACTATAGATGGGGTTCTTAAGACTTTTAATATTAATGAAGCACCAGTTAATAGCCCGGAGACTGATAACTGGGAATTAACCTGGGACGTTTTAGAATTAAATGAGGGAGTTTATAACAACATAGAAATTACTGCTGAAGATGGAGAGGGCAATATAGTAAAGCAAACTTATACAAGTAACATCAAAATTGATAAGACTCCACCACCAAAACCAAACATTAATGTATCTTCTAGTACTTGGACTAACCAAAACGTAACAATAAATATAACAGATATAGTTGACGATGGCCCCGCAGGGGTTGAAAAGGTTATGTACAGTATAGATGGTGGAAACAATTGGATAGAAAAAGTAAAAGATACTGACTTTACAGACTCTACTTTAAGTTTTGAAATATCCCAAGAAGGTCAATACCAAATATTGGCCAGAACCTATGATGTTGTAGGTCATATGAGTGAGTTGTCTGATGTAGTGGAAGCATATATAGATAAAACAGCACCAACTATAAGTTTATCCGGTATTGAAGATGGTATCACTTATTATGAATCTAAAAATCCTACTTATGAGATAAGCGATGAGGGCAGTGGCCTTGATAATGATGCAACGACAGTTACAGTAACATTAGATGGTAATGTCATACCGTGGATAAATGGTACTGAACTTACCGAAGCTGGTACCTATAACATTAAAATAGAGGTTTTTGACTATGCAGGTAATAAAGCAAATGTTGAATACACTTTTGCACTTGCTGCACCTCAAATACCAGTAATATCTAATGCTGAAGCTGTAAGTAATTCATCAATTATAGTGCAATGGTCAGATGTGATCGGGGCTAAAGGATACCA
The DNA here is from genome assembly GCA_036763105.1 of Peptococcaceae bacterium 1198_IL3148. Classification (NCBI taxonomy): domain Bacteria; kingdom Bacillati; phylum Bacillota; class Clostridia; order Eubacteriales; family Peptococcaceae; species Peptococcaceae bacterium 1198_IL3148. The sequence goes on from JBAIYS010000025.1 coordinate 2,621, forward strand.
TGTATATCGAAATAGTGAAGTAATCGAAACAACAACTGAAACAGAATACATTGACACGGATCTAGAGGTTAACACAATCTATGAGTATATGATAGAGGCTTATAACGATATTGGCACAACGAAAAGCGTAGTAGAGGCGGTTTACACCCATGCTAATTCGCCAAGTAATTTGCAGGTAACTGATGTAACCAATGATAGCATCACAGTAGCATGGGAAACTAATGAAAACCCTGGTGGAACTGAGTATAGGGCTGAGATAACTGATACAGAAAGCCATAATGAAGTAGTTGACTTTACAGCAGATATGACAAGCTATACCTTTGGTGGTCTAGTTGCAGGTAATCTATATACTATCAAGGTTAAGGCTAGAAACGGCGATAGCATTGAAACCGATGAAATATCCATCACTGAATATTCCGGAGCAGCAATGCCCGGGACGGTAACTTCCAGTGTATATGGATCGACGGAAATAGAAGTATCCTGGGAGATAGGTAATAATTCTTCTGCAGCAGAGTTTAAAGCATCTTTATATCAAGGTGGCGAAGAAGTACTAACCAGGGATTGGAACAACGAAACAACATGGAACATCACAGATTTAACGCCTAATACAGCCTATAAAGCTAAAGTGTGGGCCCGTTATGCAGGTGCTGTTTCGGTACCAAGAGAAGGTACTGAAGTAGTAACATTTGCTAATAAACCTACTAACTTACAAATTACAAACATAACTGATGATGGTTTAACTTTAAACTGGGAAGCTAATAACAACCCCGAAGGGACGGAATACTTTATCCGGTGTGTTGAAACTGGCCAGGAATATAGCTGGATAACTGCCACAGCAGCAGTATTTACAGGACTAACTACTGACCAAACTTATACCTTTGAGGTTAAAGCAAGAAACAGTGTAGGAGTAGAAACAGAAGTAGTTACTTTAACCGGCAGTATAGCAGCACCGGAATTAGGTAATGTAGATATTACCCCGGGTGATGAAATTGATAGTGTTAAAGTTATTCTTCCGGAACTGCCAGAGGGTGCAGTAAGGTATGAATATAAAATTCAGCAAGTGTCTTTTACCCCATGGCCAGTGTATGGTTCAATATTTGGCGGTACGGTATTTGACGATACAACAAGTATTCCGGTAGCAGCCGGTGATTATCTTGGCATTGCTGCGGTTACAGAAGAAGGTAATCTAATTGCTTTTAAAGAGATTTATATTACTGCAGATATGTTGCCACAGATAATTGCTCTTGCGGTTTCACCTTTAAACGCTAGTATTAAAACTGGTGAAACGGTACAAATTGATGCATACTTACGTTACAACAATGGGGTTAATGTTAAGGTGACCGACCAGGCTGTTTGGTCAGTAACTAACGAAACTGTGGCCACCGTAACAAATGGTTTAGTAACAGGTTTAGCAGTCGGAGAAGTGCAAGTGTCGGCTACCAATGCTGAGTGGACAGATATAGCAACAATAGAAGTTAAAAATCCGCCTAGCTTTGGCGGTGGCGCGCCTCGACCGGAGGAACCTGAAATAACTGAACCAGAGGATCTTGACGATGAACTAGATGATTTAATAGATGATGAAATAATTGAAGAAGTTATAGATGAGCCAATAGAAGATCAAAAAGAAGTAATTAGTGATAATCAAAGCAGTAATTCCCATGATAATAATGAGCCAGTTGTAAGTATACCACAAAATCCTGTACCACAACCCGAAGTAATAAATAAGCCTATTATATCAGGCACTGTATTTGGGCGGGTGGTAGATACAGAAGGAAACCCATTAGTAAACTTGCGTATTGAGTTGCACAGTAATCCAAGGATCACCTACACTGATTTGCAAGGTTACTACAGATTTGACGGTGTAGAATTGGGTAAACACACTGTTACAGTAAAAGACGATAGATATATAGCAGCTAAAAGTGAAATTGTAGTTAAACAGGGATTAAACGAAGTTACCTTTACCAATAATACAAATTCCAATGCAACATCTCTTGAATTAAGCGATAATAGCTATATGCAGCAGGTTAACTTTGTGTTGGTACCAAAGGAGTCAGTTGTTGAGGCTACTCCTATTCTGGGAAATAACGGTGACTCGTTAATCGAAAAGATACTAAATGCAAGCCCTGCTGTTAAAGCATCAATAGCAACAACTGCAGTGGGTAGTTCTATAGTTATATTATTAATGCCTTATCGCAGACGTCAAAATATTATTATAGAGAGAAACGGTAAGAAAATAGTTAAACTTCGGCAATCACCAAAACGTAATATAGTTATTAACCTAACTAGTTATATCCAAGAGCCAGGTGACCAGATTACTGTTAAGGTTAAGAAAAGTCTGGTTAAGAAGCTTAAGGACAGTACCATAGTACTAAGATATGTTTCGCGAGATATAGCAAGTTATAAAGTTGATGAATCTGTGCAATCAATCACTGCTAATGTTGATACGGATACGTTTATGGTTGATTGGGAAAAAACATCCTAAACCTTAAAGACCCCGTGGTATTAAATAAATTTAATACTACGGGGTTAACTTTTAAATTTTATCGAAGGAGGGTAGCATATGTTTTCTATGTTGCAAAATATGGTAGTGAGAAGGGTACTGGTGTCTGTATTAGCTTGTATAATTGGTATACCTCTAGCCGGTTTCTTTTTATTAATGGCATTAAACCAGTTAGGTGGGTTAATGGATTTAAGTCCGCTAAGTGTCAACCAGGTTGACACAAAGAACTTATTTCCTTTTATAAGTAGTTTTAGTTTTCCAAATACAATTAGTATAGTAATTGATAAAGTAACATTTTTACTAAAAAACATCTTGATAATTTGTGTTCCAGTATTAATAATTATACTAATCTGTAGATTATACTTTAGAGATAAGCGTTTAAAACATATGGAACAAGTTGAAATTGTATTAAGTCGTGATGATACTGCTGAACCTTTTGAGGTTATGACATTTTTTGATAGTTGCTATGCAGCATTAGTTACTCGTAATTTTTCAATATTTAAGGGACATGACCACATGCTATGGGAGATTATAAAAGAAGACAACGGAAACATTAGATTTTATATTGGTGCACCTAACTGGGCGATTAATGGTATCAAGGCTAGGCTACAAAGTACTTACCAAAATATCACGTTTACTTCAACTAATAGAATAACAAGTGATTATGATGTACGGCAACAATTTGGTTTAGCCCGCAAGTGGATATATCCTTTAAGAAGCCTTAGAAATTATCAATCATCTATAACAGAATCTTTGGTTTCGGTTTTAGCAGTTGAAAAAGATAATGTGAGACTGCAGTTTTTGCTTACACCAAAAGGATTAGGTTTTCAAAAGAAAGTAAAGCTTATGCAGAAAGCATATGAACAAACTAATATTGTTGAAAAATTACAAGATAAGTCTGATACCGGTATGGGATATGTAGAGGATAAAGAGCTTAAAAGTGCTTTGGAAATCACGGGTAAAGGTGTATTTAGTACAGAAATCAGGTTATGTTGTGATTCCTATGAGGCTACAAAATCAGTCGCAGGTGTGTTAGGAGAGGCTAGTGGTGAGAATCGTTTAATCCAACCAGGAGTTATAGGTGGAACTATATTAAGATTAAATAAGAAGTTATGGTTAAGGTGGCTGAATTTAAGGATGCCATCTATTTTATTGTTTAGAAAGTGCATATTATCAAGCTTTCACTTAGCAACTATAATTCATTTACCTTCTGTAAGAGTAAGAGTTGCAAATTTAAATCGAGCACCAATACGAAGGGCTGCAGCTTCAATGAAAATATCACGGGATTCTAAATATGCCATTATGAAAGATGAAAATGGGCCGGTAGGTATACTTCCGGAAGACAGAAAATATAATAATTTGCTATTTGGTACCCAGGGTGGTGGTAAAAGTACCGTCATTGAAAGGCTGGTTTATTCGGATGCTCAAATTTTAGAAAAAGCCCAAGTAATAATCGACCCTAACAATGATATGGCCAAAACTGTTTTGGGTTTAATACCGCCAAGTAGGAAGGTTATATTTGTTGATGCTTCAGATGAAAATTGCCCCTGGTCAATTAATCCCTTTAAGCATTATTTATCTAAGGATGTTTTAGTAGATAACCAAATTAGAACATTTATTCAGAAATGGGGACAGAGTGCTATAGGCCCAAAATCCGAGGAGTTTTTAGCAAATACAATGTATGCGCTTTTAGATACCCAGAGCAACTTTACATATTTAGATGTTTTTAGAATGTTAGTTGACCAAGATTTTAGGGATCGAGTAATAATGGACATTAAAGATCCATTTCAAAGGATGTACTGGACACAGACGTTTATTCCAATGCAAGAAAATAATCCTAAAGCTTTAGAAGAAAGGTTACAAGCACCACGAAATAAGTTAAATCGAATATTAAGCGTAAAACTTGTGAATCGAATTTTAACTGGCCCTAATCCAATAGACTTTTATAAAGAGCTACACGATGAAAAAGCTATTATAGTAGTGAATTTACCAAAGGGGCTTATTGGTTCGGAAAATGCTTTTTTAATTGGTATTTGGGTAATTAGCGAGGTTTGGAATGTTATTCAAAGGCAGTCGGCATTAGCACAAGAAAAAAGGGTTAAGATCAGTATCATATTGGAAGAATTAAAGAATTTGCTTTGTGATGATCTGGAAAATGTTCTTTCTGAAGGCCGTAAATATGGCGCAGAGACTACAGTGGCATTTCAGCACTATGAACAGATAGATGATGAAAAATTGCTTTCAGCAATTAGAACTTTGATTCAAAATATTATTTTGTTTAGAACCCAAGAGGTTGAAGATGCAGAAAGGTTTACTAAGCTATTTATGCGATTGTATTCAAATATGATTCAAGTTAATGATGATGTTCAGGACCGCATAAATTTTGGCCCGGATGATATATTTAATATACCTGTTTATCATGCAATATGTCGCTGGATGGTTAAAGGAGAACCCCAAGCGCCTTTTGTTGGTAAGACTATGCCTGTTGATGATCTCTATAGATCAGATTGGGCTGAATATCATATAAGTAGACAACACGAATATGCAAGTAACTTATAACGGGATGCAGTGTAATAGCTCTCCCGTTTTATTATTTTTATACTTATTATGAAAAGAGGTATTAGATATGAGCGGATATGTATTTACTATTCCCCAGTGGAGTAAACCTAAAAAACCTTCAGGTAACGTTGATAACTTGCTAAAAAGGAATGACTTTAAACTTCAGGAACGAGATTTAGATATATTGGAATTTTTCTTAAATCATCCCTTTGTTATAACTGAACAGGTGGCAAAGCTCTTTTATAATCACTGTGCAAAACCAACTCAAAACGCTTCAAGAAGGCTAAAAACTCTTTATGATATGGGGTTGCTATGGAGAACTAGACCCTTTGTGAGCAAAGGTAAAGGTACACATCAATATATTTTTTGTATTACAAAACTGGCTTACAACTTGATTACCCAGGTAAGAGAACTTGATTATACCGATGAAATAAATTTTCAGGAATGTGACAATGTAGTAGAGATGTCACGTATTGCACACGAATTAGAGCTTAATGAATTCTGTATTGAACTTATTCAAAAAGCTAAGGAAAAAAATCTTGAATTTAATTGGTCAGGTACTAAACGATCATGGCAAAAGATAACTCCTAAAACTCCTGGTAGTAAGGGGTATGTTATTTCTCCGGATGCAATGATCCGAGTGGATAATAATATTTATCATATTGAGTATGAAAGGTATTGCGACAAAGACAATTTTTATAAAAAGTGTATGAAATGGAAGAGGTACCGGCAGGATCGGGCATGGAAAGAATTATACCCGAAAGAGCCTATTATTTTAGTGGTTGGCAATAAAGCAGCTGGCGAAGTTGTAGGGCATTATAGGCGTGTAAACTCTATAGATCAACTGATACCCATTGCTAAAAGTTGCAATATGGATGATATTTTATTTTTATATAATGAAGATTGGCGCAAAGGAATTTTCGATGCTTACAATGTACAAGAAGAAAAGATTAATCTTTTTGAAATCAAGGAAATGGATATTTGGTCAAAAATATCAAATGTACAGTAAATGATTACTCTAATCAATTTTGGAAAAGTGTGATTCGTGAAGGTGATCTTAAGGCTATTCATAATATATAGGGAGGAATAATTATGTTAAATAAAGTTATATTGATCGGTAGACTAACTAGAGACCCCGAACCACGTTACACCACAAGTGGTGTAGCTGTAACCAGGTTTACGTTGGCAGTTGATAGACAATTTTCTAACAGTCAAGGTGAGAGGGAAGCTGATTTTATTGATATAGTTACTTGGCGAAAGATAGCCGAAAACTGTGCTAACCATCTTGGCAAAGGATACTTAGTTGCGATTGAAGGGCACTTACAAATACGCTCATATGATGACAACCAAGGCATTAGGCGTAAAGCCGCCGAAATAGTTGCTGACAATGTACGCTTTTTAGACCGTGGAAAAAAAGGTGGGAGTAATTCCTCAACAGCACAAGATAATGATAGTGCCTCTGGATTTGCCAGCGAAGTTAGCTTTTCGGATGATGTTCCGTTCTAAAAACTTTCTGGCCAAAAGGAGAGTGTATACAATATACATTCTCCTTAAAATAACCTTGCTCTGAGGTGAGCGAGCCTGGGGGGAAGTTTGAAGGGGGGAAAGCCCTTCAAGGTCTTACATAATCATAAATAAAAAAAATCCCGCCCTTTACGGGTGGCCTGGGCCGGGTACACTAAAAAAAGGCGGAGAGATCTAAGAGTTTATCTTGCCCCTCGGTTCGCTTCGCCTGAAAAACCTTTACCCGGCCCAGGTCGGGCCCCGTCAAGGGAAAAAAGGGATTTATTTTATTTTCCACTATAATGATATTGCTAGGAGTTGATAATGATTAATCATGAAGATATAGTAATAAATTTAAAGGCAGCTATTAAAGATGAAATTGAATGTAAAAGGGCATCAATGAGGACTAAAAAAAGAAATGGTGTATTTCTTAAAGATGGTAGCTTATTAAGAAAAACAGGGGATCAGACCATATATTTGTTTAAGCTTGAAAAGCCTGTGAATTTGCCTAAAGATGTACCAGGTTATTTGTTTGTTGGTAAGGTATCATACCCGGGTAGTGTTGTTTCATTAACTGAAGATGAACTTTTATGGTGTTCAGCACTTGAAATTAAATTAGATAATATTAAAAGTTGTTATATAGTTGTGAAGGATGATTCGCTGCTGTTGGCCATGCACGATAAGTTAGAGGATATTTTTAAAAATAAATTTTTTCATAACCAGGTGTTAGTAGAAAAAATCTTTTGCGATAAGGATATTAAACTTGGCCGTGATAATTGTTCACAATATTTAAGGGTTCCGCAAAATTTAAATGTTGAGCAAGAAGAAGCATTTAATCGAGCTGTGGCCAGTGAAGTATTATTTATTTGGGGTCCACCTGGTACTGGCAAATCAAAAACCTTAAGTGCAGTAGTTGATACGTTGTACCGGAGGGGTAAAAAAATCTTGTTGGTATCTCACACCCATGCTGCAGTAGATAGTCTGTTAAAAAAGGCTATGGATTACTTTACTCCGGAAGAAATTAATAAAGGGGTAATTATGCGCTATGGTGCCGGTGAAAATAGTGAACTGGACAAGATTATACCAGGGGCAATAATTAATAACAGGATAAAAATATTAGTTGAAAAGTTAGATATTGCAACTGAAGAAAAAGCTAAACTGGATAATCGTTTAAACAGATTAAAGACGGTATTACCATTGTTGCAAGAACTAAACGTACTAAATGATAAGAAAACCAGGTTAGAATGTCAGAGCAGTGAATTAAGAAGTGTTATAAGTATTAAGGAAAAAAGAATTGATGAGTTAACTTGTGCAATTGTGACGATAGAAGATCAGTATAATGCCATAGCTGGTAAGTTAGCTATTTTCAGAATATTCTATCATATAAAACAAAAATTATTGGAAAGAAACAGGGTATCTATCAATGCCAAATTAGATGAAACACGAAATAATTTGCAGGATTTAAAGGGGCAATATAGCAGCCTGCAATTAGTGACAGAAAATGTTATTTCCACTATAAAAAAATGCGAGGCTATGTTAAATAGAGATAATTTAAAAGATGTTAAAGCAGTTCAAATTCAAGGTGAAATACAACAGCTTGGGAACAGGATCAGGGAGCTTAATTCGTTAATTACAGATTATCAAAAACAGATCAACCAGGTTGAAGATAAGATATGGAAAAATAACAAAATACTTGGAGCCACACTTACTGCTGCAGTATTAAACTCTCAGATATATAAAGGTTACTGGGATACAGTGATTATTGACGAACTCAGTATTGCCACCTCATATACTGTTTTGTTGGCCGCGGGATTTGCAAGAAGGTCTGTTATTTTATGTGGGGATTTTTATCAGTTATCACCAATAGCGGAAGGCAGGTCGGAGTTAGTGAGTACCTGGTTAAAGAGTAGTGTTTTTGACATAAAAAAGATTACACAGAAAATATCTGCCGGCGTTGAAGTTCCGGAATTGGTAATGTTAAAGTACCAGTACAGAACGCATCCGGTTATAGCTGATAGCATTTCTGAGTTGGTTTACAAAGGTAGGTTATTAAATGGTTTACCAAGTGATCATGAGAATTTTAAGGGCAGAAATGGAGAACCACTACCAGGTGAGCCTTTAATACTGATTGATATATCAAAGGCTGCAAGTAAAGCAGTGCCACCAAAAGAGGGTTCAGGGTCTTTAATGAATAAAACTTCTGCCAATGTTATCGCTAATATTGTTAGGGCTAATTTGGAAAGGGGTTATGAAAGTATAGGAGTTATTACACCTTTTCGGGCACAATGCAATCATATAAAGGAGCATTTAAAAAAGATTATGCAAGATCCTGGTGCTATACCGGTGGCCACGGTTCATAAATTCCAAGGGTCTGAGAAGGATATAATTATTTTTGATTTGGTAGAGGCTGGTATTAGTAGGGTTTCTAGGCTTACGAAAGGTGAGCATGGTACCGAGGCAATGCGATTAATTAATGTGGCTGCTACAAGGACTAAAGGAAAGATGATTGTAATAGCAGATGTTAGTTTTTACCGAAGAAAATTGGGAACCCAAGACATCACCAGGCTATGGCTAGAAAACATTTATAAAAGTGCTAGAGTTATAGATTGGGAAGGTGTAGTGTCAAGCATAAAGGGTTAAAAAAAAGTGGTTAACATTTGTTATATGGCAGAAGGATTTTCCATTTAATTGTCGAAGAATATTAACTCTAGGGATGATAAAAAGGAAAAAAGCACCTACTAGGTTGGCCGCCCGCAGTGCTTTTCTCCGCTACATCACCCATTACCCAGGGTCTTTAAGACTCTTTTGGATAACGGCTTATTGTTATTTTAAAAAAATTGTTTTTAGTGATAATCGGTTGATTAAGTTGGTAGCTTATTCAACCACTCAGTCCTTAATCAGTTGGTAGCTGTTAAGGACAACCCAGCGCAAAAGGAGAACCTAAAAAATTTAATAAAGGTTTAACTCCAGACAGGTCTAATATAATTCCCATTTTTTGGAAAAAGGTTAGGCCCAGGGTTTTTTGCGCCCTTTTTTAAGAATATAACACAAAAAAAATTATAATTCAAGTTTTTTAAGATTATTATTGAGATTTTTAAAAAATTACTTTTAAGGAGTTAATAATGACCAGTCAGAAAGAAATTTTAGATATAGTTAAATTTTTCTTAGAGGATCAACTAACTGAAAAGCCAAAGCGTTTGCGAGTTGTTGGTGCTAAAGATAATGATAGAAAAAATGATTTAGGTTATGTATTTACTGCCGAGGTTGATGTTGTGGGCGAGTTAACTAATCATAAGTCTTGTCGGACGTATAGCACATTAAAACATCGTCTATCTAACTTTTTTACATCTTACTGGACACCGAATACTTTTTTTCACTGGAAGTACCGGAATAAAGAATCCTTGCGCTGGATCAACGCCATAGTAGTTGATATAGATAAAAAGATACCTATTGTTGAGTTATTAACTTTGATAGATGCTGCAGGACTGCCAGGGGCTACTTTAATAAATCGTACTCCAAGCGGTGGCTGGCATGTGTATTGGAAGATTGATAGAGTTAGGGCTTTCAGTGGGGCCTTGAAGCAGTATGAAGATATTACTAAGACTATAGCTTATTACTTAGGTGCCGATGATAATGCTTTGACGGCTGAAAGGTATTTCCGTGTTCCTAAAGATGTACAGTTTTTTTCTAAAGAGAACAGTTATGATTTTGAGACACTTATTAACTGGTTAGCTACTAAAGATGTACCAGCAACTGCAGAGAAAAATTATGGACAGTTAAAGTTTATATCAAAAGGTATCTTAAATCATCCGGCAATCAGAAAGTTATTAAAGGGTGTTGAAGAAGGTAAAAGGGACAATACAGCTTTCACATTAGCTTTAGTTTATAAGGTAGAAGGTTACAGCAAGGAACAAACGTTACAGGCGTTAGAAGCGTGGAATGTCAAGAACACTCCTATGCTTTCTTATGCCCAATTACGATCCAAAGTTAAAAGTGCTTTTAAATCAAAGTATAAAGGGCCTAAATCTAGTTATGTTACTGAACTTAGTGGCATACCTTTTACTTATCGTGTAATTAAAAATGATGAGCATCCAAAGGAACGAAAGCGTAAGGAATACGTTAAATTGTCCACTATTAAAAGTGCAATAATTTATGCGCTTAAAAAGGTTGGTGGCCAGTTATCTATCAGTCAATCAAAACTAGCAAAAGTCTTAGGGGTATCTCTGCGCTCTTTACAGAAAGCTATTTCAGAGTTAAGAAGAAAGAATAAATTAATCAGCATGAGTACAGGAACTGGCAAAAGCACAGTTACTGTATATAAGTTATGCACTAATAGCGGAAGATATGAATCAAAAGAGATTCAATTAGAATTATTCCAAAACCTACAAATCCCTTTTTTAACGCAAATCCTATTACATATGGATGTGGTGGTGGGTGGGAATCCATTCCCTGATTCTATCTCTGTTTTATTATGATTAGTATAATTAAGTGTCAACCAGGTTTACACTAACCTTTGGATATCTGTAACCACTGTGGGTATGTGGGCAGGTCATGCGTCAGCAAATGAGCTGTCCATATATCCACAGGATGCACCGGTAAAAAGTTGTGAGTGTCAACCAGGTTTACACTTTTATTTTATATTATATCTGGTTTGATATTAATTTAAACATGGTTATGGTGGTGTAATCTATTTTTATCT
>JBAIYS010000026.1 GCA_036763105.1 Peptococcaceae bacterium 1198_IL3148
TGGGTAAACCCTCATTTTCTTTGGCCACCTGGGTGAAAGCTCTGGCCCGATAGGTGCTGACACTGGGTTTAACCTTTAAATAAGCTGCCCGCAGTCTTTCCAAGCGCGGTGTCAGTCCGGTGATTTCCCCTTCAGGGGACTTAGTTTCAATATTATTAGTTATAGGACGGTTAGCGGATAATTCTTTGGAAATACCTTGAAAAAGTTTCATGATGGCTGCGGTTTCTTCCGATGATAAGTGTTTAGTGGCATCCGCAAACCGATTAGTAAACTCTTTAATATCCAACTTTTTTCCTCCCTTTCCCTTTAATGTCCCTTAATAGCTTAAAATGACTTTTTATAGATAGCGATTAAATCTTCCCGGGATGGTTGCCTTGGATTGCTTGGAGTGCAGCGATCATAAAGGGCTAGATCTGCCATATTACCCAGTTGGTCCTCAAATTTGCTTTTATCAATGCCCATTTCTTGGATACCTTTGGGGATACCCAGGGCTTTGGTCAAATCCTTGACGGCCTGCAGGAAATTAATCGTCCCTTCTCGGTATGTACGAGCAGGTAATTGCATCACCGCAGCCAACTTGGCATATTTTTCTGCTACATTTTTCTGCGCTTTATTGCTCAAATCAGCGTTATATTCCAGCACTGCACTCAGTAGCAATCCATTGGAACGTCCGTGGGAAATGCCAAAGGTTGCACCCAAGGCATGGGCTAAGCTGTGATTGATCCCGAGGCCTGCATTTGTGAAGGCCATGCCCGCTAAACAGGATGCCTTTTGAATGCGCTCCCTGGCACTGGCATTGTTAGTATCGCGATATAAATTCTCTAGGTCTGCAAAAATCAGTTGAATTGCTTTTTCCGCCAGGGCATCGGTGCAAATGGTTGCCTCGGTAGAAACATAGGCCTCGATAGCATGTACCAAAGCATCTATACCTGTATCAGCCACCACCTGTTTGGGTACGTGCTGGATGCAAGTGGAATCCAGTATGGCGATATCCGGGGCCATCCAATCATCCACAAGACACACTTTTTCGCCTTCTGTGGTAATCACGGAGAAGTTGGTCACTTCGGAACCTGTCCCACTGGTGGAGGGAATGGCAATAAAGAGTGGTTTTTTAAACTCCTCCCCCGCTGCTTTGCTGAACTGCCATAGGGAATACAAAATGCCTTTGGCGGCGTCGATGACGGAACCGCCACCCAACGCAACAATAGTGTCTGCCTGGGTTGCCAAATAGCGCTTCATCCCCGCGGCGATGACTTTCACATCGGGGTCGGGACACACTTCTGTAAAAACTTCTGACTTTATCCCGGATTCATTAAGATAATCTACAGTTTTCTGCAGATAACCTAATTTCTCCATAATGGCATCCGAAACAATAAAGGCGCAGGACCCCTTAACCTCTTTCAGAAATTCCATGGAACCCTCACTGAAATATATCTTGGGTTTTAGAATAAATTTCTTCATTGCTACCCATTCACCTCGATATCACCTGTGCTACTTTAGGTGCTCAATTAATCTTACAAGAAGTTCTTCTAAAGCCTGTGAATCCTTAGTCGTTTTCTGATTGACTGAAATTTGGTTGCTTATTTCAGTGACTTCCGCCACCTGAACCCCTTTGGCTAGATCCTCCATTGGTCGCACACCATAACCAACCTTTCGGATGTTAATTAGGTTCATTGGCGAGACATTATCAGATGTAATGCCCCCACCAACTGCGCCACAGCCCAAGGTTAAGGCCGGGAAAAGATTGGTTGTGGCCCCTAGCCCCCCCAAGGTGGCCGGTGTATTCACCAGCATTCTGGATACGGGTTTTTTTAGGGCAAATTCCCGAATTACATGCTCATTTTTTGAGTGGATAACCAGAGTGTGTCCCAGTCCCTCATTCACCAGAAGTTCTATGCACTTTTCACAGGCATTCAGCCAGTCCTTTTCCACATAAAAAGCCAGAACCGGGCAAAGTTTTTCCCTGGCATAAGGATTACTGGGGGACACATATTTTTGTTCTGAAATTAGCACTTTGGTATTATCCGGCACGGAGAAGCCAACTCTACGGGCCAATTCTACAGCAGACTTTCCCACAATTTCAGGATTGATGCTGCCATCCCGGAGGAAAAAGAACTTACTTAGACTTTCAGATTCCGAAACAGACAAGAAGTAGGCACCATTTCTTTTGAGCTCTTGTCTTACTTCTTCCGCGATGCATTCCTCGGCAACGATGGATTGCTCCGAAGCGGAAACTATTCCGTTATCAAAGGTTCTGCTGGCAATAATATCCGCCACCGCCCTTTTAATATCCGCGGAACGCTCTATAAATGCCGGGCCATTGCCGGGGCCACCATTAATGACTGGCTTTCCGGAAGCATGTGCCACACTAACCATTTGGGGCACCCCTGTAATCAGAATTAGTGCCGTGTCTCGGTGGTTCATTAAAGCAGCGGTACCGTCAACCGCCAGGGTTTGCAAATAGGCTATGGCCCCGCTGGGCAAGCCATTTTCCTCAGCCGCTCGTATCATGATATCCAGCACCTTGCCAATGCTTTTTTTTGCCTTTGGATGGGGTGAATAAACAATGGCGTTGCCTGATTTAATGGCAATCAAGGTTTTATATATTGTGGTGGATACCGGGTTGGTGGAGGGTGGTACAGCCACAATCACCCCCACCGGCACCCCTATGTCTATGGTCTTATTTTCTTTGTCCTCGGCAATAATGCCGACCACTTTCATATCTTTAATTTTTTTATAAATGAAATCACTGGCAAAAACGTTTTTTGTAAGCTTGTCCTGCCACTTGCCAAACCCCGTTTCTTCCTGCGACATGATGGCAAGTTCCTTGGCATGCTTATATGCCTCTTGGGCCATATGCCCAACAATTTTATCCAGTTTCTCCTGCGGAAAGGTGGCCAGAATCTTTTGGGCCTCCCGGGCATTTTCCACAAGAATCCGTGCCTCTTGGACTGAGAGCAAATCATTGTCGATCCTATTCATCCTTCAATTACCCCCCTTTCCACCCAAAAACAAAGAAATTGGACCATCCGCATTAAAAATCTATTACGTATTTGGCGATAATTTTTTGTATGTCTGCATGGGGACTCGCAATGACGAGCGAAGTATAGACCTCACCCACCTTGCTGGCTGATTTAACACCGGCCTCTACCGCTGCTTTTACCGCTCCCACATCGCCGCTCACCACGACGGAAACCAAACCCGAAGCCACATTTTCATAACCCACTAGTTCCACATCTGCAGCCTTGCACATGGCATCCGCAGCTTCCAGCACCGAGACCAGGCTATAGGTTTCAATGAACCCTAAGGCATCATTTTTGTCCACGCGACGTCTCCCTTTCCAAAAATGTTCGATCTTTATTCCGCATCAATGTCGTGTTGTGAAACAATCTTTCCCACCCGGCTGATGGGGCGCGGCATAACATGGAAAGCAGTAAGTTCGCCTATGGCTGCCGCCGCCGCTGCGCCTTGTTCCACAGCTGACTTCACCGCCGCCACATCCCCTTTGACCATCACTGTGACAAGCCCAGACCCCATGTTTTCATATGAAACTAGAACAACATCAGCAGCTTTAAGCATGACATCCGCCGCTTGAATGGCCGGCACCATGCCCCTTGTCTCAATCAGTCCCAATGCTTCCTCGCCAGAGTATTTCATCGCTACAACTCCTTTTGTCACATTACTTCATGATGCACCCCACCAAGGCAAGGAAATCCCCAAAAACACGTTCACATTTTATTCAATTTCAGGCAGGACCAGCCTAAGTTGCCGTTCCTGCCTAAAAAATATTGCCTAATCGGGAATGTACTTGTTTATCGTTGCCGCTCCTTCTTTGTGTGCGCGGTAATATACCTTTAGTTCTCCCTTTTCATCAAGTTCAAATCTTGTTTCCTGCAGGAGTCCATTGGCCTCGCCTGTCATGATCGCTTCTAACACGGCTGGTTTTTTTAAGGCTTTGTAATGGCCGTATTCACCTTTTAACGCTTCGATCACGTCATCGGCACAGGCTTCCTTCACCTTTGTAAAGTGTTTTAAAATAGCGTAGTTTAATGGTTTCATTGACTTAGGCCTCCTTCTTTCTGAACAAGTCCAGCGGATTCATCGCAATGACCAAAATACCAAATGCCATCACTACCGCCGCCGCCCATGCGATGGGGGGCAGGGACCAGCCATCAATACCAGCAAATACGCCTAGCACCAACCAGCAGAAAAACGGTCCCCAGAAAGAAAACGCGCCGTTACAGGCCATGCCCAGTGCCGCACCGCACATGCTGTTGCCTTTATACCATAGGCTGTATGCGAATACTGCAAAGAAACCACTAACCAAGAACCAAATAATGGCGGGTCCGCTTGTAACTGCTTGTACCACAAGCGAAGGGGCAAGGCCGATATTTCCTGCTATCATCGCCATAAGCGGAACCAGGATAATCAGGTTGGAAAGCCCAGAGGTGCTTTGACGGATGGTAATACCAATCTCGTAGTCGATCATGGAAGTTCCATAACCTGCCACACAACCTTCCAGACCCCAACCGAAGGCACAGATAAAAGCGATACAGATTCCAAGGAGTAGATTTTCCGGTGCATCGGCACTCATGCTGGTGCTGCCGATCATTAAAGAAGCGGTGAAGCAGATTGCAATACCGAGCAACATACGAGGGGTAAGTTTTTGCTTGAATAGGACTCTTCCTAAGATTGCCCCGATGGCAGGACAAAGGGCCGTAATTGGAATGATGATGGAACCAGCCATTTGAAGGGCCACAACATATGCGGTACTTGAAATAGGTCCCCCTATCAAAGCAGCAAGAATCATCATTTTACCCGGCTTTGTCTTTAGCGTCCTGAAATAGTCGCCAAGCTTGCCTTTGAAAGCGGCAATACCCATACACCAGAGCGCACTTATGGTGTCGTTCAGTGCACTTCCCAGGGAACCAAGCATGTAGGTAATCACAAACGCTGACAGGGCGGCAGTATTTGGGCCATACCAATCCGCCCAGACCCCATTGGCCATACCCAAGGTCAAAAATGCGGAATAAAGCCCGTAGCACATGCCAGAGAGAATACCAACGGTAACCCCTTTTTTGAAAAAATTAGAAGATAGCTTTTTTTTCGCAGCAACGGCGGCTGCACTGGGAGGAACTAAGGTGTCGCTCATAGATCAAATTCCTTTCCTTTGTTTTGATTCCGCCGTTATCAGTCTATTGGCCATAATGTTTTGATGATGTTTTCTTAATTGACTGATAATTCACACGGTAATTAGTTAACTCCATGATAACGCATATGGAACTTATTTTTTTGAATAATCAGGATCTTTAATTAGTACTTTTATGTCTAGTATGGTCTAGGTATGGTACTAAAGTGACTTTATTGAACAATTGAGAAGCAGGAGCTAATTTGACAAAACCGGTAATTAAAATTTTTCGCTCAAATGCACCATTGAAATTCATTGCTAGACTGAGAGGTCTGTCCAAAAGCATTGATTTTGTTAGTTTTTTTTGCTAAAGTAGGTTTACAGCAATCTCAAAAAACAAATTTCACTATACTTGGTGGGGTAATATATGAAAATAGAAAAATTAGTCCAAGAAAAGCTACGACATGTTTTTCAAGATGAAAACATTGTATTCGATAAATCCCGCTTTGCCGGTGGACTAACCAATTACAACTATATAATGAACATTAAAGGTAGCGAATATGTTATCCGACAACCAGGTGGCATGACCGAACAAATTATTGATCGTAAAGTGGAAATGATCAATAATAGCATTGCTTCAGAATTTGGCGTAAATTCGGATTGCTTTTACTTTGATGAAGATAGTGGAGTTAAAATAAGCTTCTACATAAAAAATAGCCAAAACATTGCTCTGGCCGATCCGGGTTCCCTTAAAAACCTGGAAGCTGTTGCTAGCTTATTGAAAAAAACTCACTCCTTTGCAAAGCCCTTTCCCAACCACTTTGATTGGCAAAGGGAGCTAGCCAAATACGAACAGATTATCCAGCAACAACATGGTGACTTATTTTTTGATTACCAAAGGTTAAAAGAACTATTAGTCGCTTTTATGCAAAAAAATATTAAGAGTACCATCCTGGTCCCCTGCCACAATGACACAGTGCCGGAAAACTTTGTCATCGACGATTCCGGCAGAACCTATCTGATAGACTGGGAGTATTCTGGCATGAATGATCCTTGTTGGGATGTGGCAGCCTACATCCTGGAATCTAAACTTTCTGTTGACGCCATCAATAATTTAATTCAGATCTATTTTGGTCAACCACTGAGCCTTGAGGAAGATTTAAAAATTAAAGGCTTTATGACTGCCCAGGATCTACTCTGGACAGTTTGGGCCTTGATTAGACATTACAATGGTGAAGATTTCCTGGATTACTGTACTATGAGATATGAGCGTTTCCGCAAAAACATCAAAGCCATCACCAAATCACCCCACTGTTCTATCGCCAGTATGGTTACCTGTTAATCCTACCTAACAAAAACATGCCTTAACCCTTTTCCCAAGAGTTAAGGCATGTTTTTTGTTATATGGTTTTGCCCTTATTTATTGGTTTGAACGTAATTGTCAAATCCTAAGCACTTAGGTAAATAAAAAGCCCAACCCGAGGATTGGACTTGATTTCAATTTTTAGTTTTGTAGCAGTTGTCGGGAAGCTCTTTAGACCATGGAACAAACTTTTCA
>JBAIYS010000027.1 GCA_036763105.1 Peptococcaceae bacterium 1198_IL3148
GAATCTGAATTGTAAATCTAAAAGAATCTGGGGCTTCGCCCCAAAGTTTATCGCTTTTAGTTCTCCCGAGGATAGGGGAATAGTTAAGGGGTAGCAAAAATGCCACCCCTATCCTCGGCAGAACCCCATCAAACGCTCAGGTTGCTCTTCAGCACTGCCTTATCCTTTTGATGGGTAAGAGCCATGAATATTATCGCCATTTATTGGGAAAATAATTCCCAAGTATTAATAAAATTTAAAATGGTAAGAAACCTATTTACACAGAACTATTTATACTCCCTCTAGCCATTCTGCTTGTCTAAGTGCAGGTGTTTAGTTTTTATAAACTCATTTATCTTTTTTAAGGCCTCACCCTCTGATAATTCCCCCATTAAATGTTTTCTAGATATTTCAATAACCTCATCAGAAGGAACTAGCCCCTCAATAGCAAAAGATGCCTTGACATTAGCTATAGCCTTTTCTATATCCTGTTCCTTCACTGTATGTTTTTTAATGTTTAATGTCATAAAATTACAAGTCCCAATCTTTTGTTCTGGTTCTCATGTATTCAACAGCCTTTTTCCTTGCATTTTCATACATTGGTATTACATCCCTTCGGTTTTCTTTTGGCACCAGATCCATTAGGGCCTGCACATTTAAAAAAGCTGCTGTAGCACTCATATGTCCAGATTTACTTGTTAATGCTACTAATCTTTCAACATGTGTTTTCATAACTGCATCTACTTGCTGTCTAACTATGTATGTAATCATATCAGCATTTTCATCAATCCACTCTGATGCAAGCCCACGTTTTAAAGTTTTCTAGTAACTTCTGCTCTTGATTCGCCGGTAGTCTTTACTATATTTTCAATATTTTTGTAGGTTTGTTCATCAACGCAAAGACTATATCTTTTAAATCTATCAGGCATTCCAAATACCCCCTTATTAATATTTTTCACCACCTGTAAAGTCAGTGAAATCAAGCTGTTAAGGTAAATTATAATCCTTTTTTCACCTAATTACAACCAAAAAAGTGAGTTAAGCACCTCTACCTAACCCCTTGTCATTACTGGCTTTGCCAGGAATTTGTGGGTGCTAAACGCACCTCCCTTATCCTGCCTTTTACAAGCCACTAACTAAAATTACCAGTTTCTATCAGTTTTGCCTTACTCAACACTGATATTGCTGTTGCGTTTTGATGGCCCTTTTAACACTTTAATCAAGTTCATTTTTACCCCCAGGAACACATCTACTTGGGCATTAATACGGGCATATTATTATTTCAAACCAATTCATTAGCCACCCTAGCAACTTATAAACTTGAAGATCTGACAATGAAAAAGGCAAGCATTTTGATCCTCCATTGAATTTTACCAACCGATAGTAACTGAAATTTGTTATTGAAAAAGTTATTGAAGTACATAAAAATTAGAGTTAATTAGCAAGTTTTACAGCAGTATTAATAAAAAGTTATTGAATGATTGCCCTTAACCCTTGGTACACAAGGGCTACATGTTATTGAACCTATTCTGTACAAATCATTTTGTGTAGTGATTATCTCGTAGATTAGTTTTGATCAGATTCATCAAATGTTAATATGGCATATAATTGACAGATGCCCATAAAAAATAAAAATAGGTTTTGCATGTTGTACTTAAAGGGAAAAAAGCAGCAATCACTAATTGAAATAATTATTAGGGAGCATTCCTGTAAGAAAGTAAAATGACCTTTGAAAAAAAGAAGCACCTCCTGTAATATACTGGGTGTCGAGCTGTTGAGGCGGCCGACCCCTAATTTAATCACACAGGAGGTACTTCAAAATGAATTATAAACAAAAACAACGAATTGAGCAACTCACAGAAGCAACTTTAATTATCGGTGCTGATATTGCTAAATCAAAACACGTGGCAAGAGCTCAGGATTTTAGAGGAATTGAGTTAGGAAAGCGGTTGGTGTTTGATAATACAAGGGCGGGCTTAACCAAGTTAATGCATTGGGTTAGAACCCTAATGCTAGAGCACAGCAAAGACCAGGCTATTGTCGGCATCGAACCCATCGGGCATTACTGGTTGCCACTGGCTGAGTTTTTACGCAGAGAAGGCATAGCGGTGGTAGTGGTAAATCCCCTACATGTTAAGAGAAGCAAAGAGTTAGACGACAATTCACCGACCAAAAACGATATTAAGGATGCAAGAGTAATTGCCCAATTAGTAAAAGATGGTCGATACTCAGAACCTAATTTACCCACCGGTATCTATGCCGAACTTAGGGTAGGAATGGTTCAACGAGACCGTCTGAATCAAGACCTTAACCGGGTAAAAGGCAGAATACACAATTGGTTAGATAGGTATTTCCCTGAATATACAGGAGTTTTTAAAGATTGGGAAGGCAAAGCATCTTTGATGATATTAAATGCTTGTCCATTCCCTCAAGATGTTATTAAAACTGGCTCAGAAGGCATTGTGAGCCTGTGGAGAACTGAAATTAAACGGGCAGTTGGTATAAAAAGAGCCAACAAACTAATGCAGGCTGCCAAGGACTCCATTGGGTTATCCACAGGAATAGAGTTTGCCCGTCATGAAATCAAGATGCTACTTGAACAATATGACACTCTATGCAAACAAATGGAAACCCTGATGGAGGCAGTCCAAGAGCTAATCAAACAAATACCAGGAACCCAAGAAATGATGACCATTCCTGGAGTTGGCTTAGTCACAGTTGCCGGATTTTTAGCAGAAGTAGGGGACTTAAATAGATATAATCATGGGCAGCAAATAATTAAACTGTCAGGCCTAAATTTAAAAGAGAACAGTTCTGGTAAACACAAAGGGCAATCACGCATAAGCAAACGGGGGCGCCCTCGTCTAAGAGCCCTTTTGTTTAAAACAGTGTTAGTCATGGTTGCCAAAAACCAAGAGTTTAAGGCTATCCACAAGTACCTAACCACAAGGGCAGGAAACCCTTTGAAGAAAAAGCAATCCATAGTAGCCCTCTGTGGAAAACTTATACGTATTTTATTCACCATAGGTAAAAAACAAATTCCATATAATGCAGAGCAAGTATTAGGTGTTATTCGTGAAGCGCAATTACAGGAAGTTGCTTAGAAAGGCATTTAAGAGCTAAAGCACTCTTTAAACGATTTTAAAACAGACAAAGCAAGCACGGAGAAGCCGGGAACTAATTTTACCATACGGGCATGACCCAGCAAGGGAGCATCCCTGGCCTCCACCCCTTGAGAGGTAGAACGAAGGAATGTAAGGGCCAAATAGTTGGACCCCGTGAGACGTGGGAGGGTTAACCACAAGGGTGTATGTGGAGATCCATTGTGCAACCATAATTTGTAAAAAAGACTTACCCTTTGTTAGGTTATATCCCGACCTACCATAAAATGCTATTAATTCAAATACATTCCTGGATGTCATTTTTGAATGTGCTTGAAATTGTAAGAATGAGTGAGTAAATGCAAGAAAAACTTATTTTATTGAGGGAGGTTGATTAAGTTGAAAATTGTTAGTATGATCAAAAAAGGTTTAATGTTATTTTTGATGATGATTTTTGCATTTAGTAGTGTTGCATTTGCGGGTACTATTGACAACCAATCAGATCAAGAACAAGCTTTCATAAAAGAGTTTAAAGTAAATTGTGATAAAATGGATATCGATAAAAATACCCAAGAAAAGCTCTTAAAAAAGCTACAAAAAGGTGAAATGCTTGATTGTGTTAACCCCGAGAAAATAAAAGCTGTATCCGATAAGTTAAAAGTTTCCATAGAAAGTCCAAAATCAGAATACACCTTTGAAGATGGATCGAAAATTGTTCGTACATTAACAGTAGCAGATACGAATAATGTTGTAACTCCAATGGCTAATACAACTGTCAAGAAAATAAGAGTAGAAGATGCTACTCTTATTACAGGTGGATATTATTTTGCAGATGTAGTTCTAAATTGGGATTACCCTGAAGACTCTTATATTAGTTCAGTATATGATGGACACATAAATGTAGTAGGTGGAACATATCATAACAAATCACTATATGTTAAACAAGCCTATCAAAATTCAAACCCTGCAGAAGCTCGCATGGAATGGATGTATGATACTCCTTATGTAACAGGTGATGCTTCATTACAGTTATTTTTAGAGGATACAAGTTACTGATCAAAATTTTATGTATAAACAAATCTAAAACCTAAGACTCCCTGTGTAAGGCACAAGGAGTCTTAGGTTTCAATCTAAATTTTAAAAAACAACGAGGTTGATATTTATGGTTACTTTTAATACAACATTAGCAACTCAATTAGTTATTTTAATAGTTCCAATATTAGTTTTGATTGGATTATTAATCTATAGCTTAGTGTTATTTTTAAAATATATCAAGTTTAAGATGCAAGTAGAAAAAGAATTATTAAATAAACTAGATAAATTAATAGATAATCACAAAAAATGATTATCTATAGGGGTGGGTGGTCTATACTTTTGCAAGCTGATCCTATAAAGTGCCTTGAAGAGAATGTAAATAGTTTCGTATAGTGCAGCCCAGCCGAGGTCGCACCCCACGAAACTATTTATACTCTCCTTGAACAAAGTGATTTATTGTTTTAACCTACGTTAACATCCTCAAATAATAATAAAGGTTTTATATTATTAGGTGTAGACTACCCTAAAAAGCGAACAAGAATTACTAAGCAACAGGTAATTTTATTTCTTTCGAGAATGTAAAGAGTTTCGTGTAAATGGTTAAACTTACCAACAAGGGAGGATGATCATTTTATGCGAAACTCTTCTTCATTAGCGAAGGAACTGGCAAAAGGCTGCCGCTCAGTTGAGGAAATTCAAGAAAAGTTAAGAGACCTTTTTAAGGACACATTGCAAGAAATTTTCGAAGCAGAGATGGATGAACATCTTGGCTATGAAAAGCATGATCCTGCTGGCAACAACAGTGGTAATAGTCGCAATGGCTACAGCAAGAAAAACATAAAAACCAGGTTTGGTAAATCAGAAATTGAAATTCCAAGAGACAGAAA
>JBAIYS010000028.1 GCA_036763105.1 Peptococcaceae bacterium 1198_IL3148
ATTGCCCTATCCTTTTGATGGGTAAGAGCCATGAATATTATCACCAATTATTGGGAAAATAATTCCCAAGGAACAATAAAATTTAAAACGGTAAGAAACCTATTTACACATAACTATTTATACTCCCCTCCCTCCTGCTCGATTTCTTGACGATTGTGAATTGAGAATTATATATGCCAAATACAAAGTTAACTGGAAATTCATTGTTATTCTTCTAACTAGAAGGATAACCTGTAATAGGAGAGTTAACTTCTAAATTTTTTTTGATTATGGGTCCAATAGCAGAAACTAGTTCATCCCTAGTATACACTGCTTTGTTTCTAAGCCCATATAACTCATCTCGCCCATGAATAAGAGGTACAAAGTATTCTTTCCCTTCAGTTGAGATGTATAGGAAATCACTATGAATAGAATACCATCGAAAGTGAATAAATGAATCAACTTTACCTAAGGACTTGTTTTTCAAAATGTTATTTAATTCTGCAGTATTGCTACTAAAATTAATTTGTTCAGGTGAGAGGTAACCTCCTATCTCCACAACTTGCCATTCATTGTTATGTTTAGCCATTTTAAAGGATGCTACTGGTTTTATAACTGAATCTTTTCTAAAAAGCACAGGAAACTCCCAATAGTAAGGGGTTGTTTGTAGAATCGTGGCAAGATTTGTTCCATCTAATAAAGCTTGTATTACATTTTTATTTATGCTTACAACTTTATAAGCGTTACCATATTCTAATTCTGTAGCGCTTTTTATTTCTGTCAATTCATTCCTGTTAAGTATATTTTTCTTATCTACTAAGAATTGTTTAGGGTTCATTTTAGACAAATTTATAGCTTCTTCAATTTTAGATTTTTCCTTGGCCGTATCTAATGATTGTTGATTGATTAGAGCTTCTGTAGGTACAGCAGCAAAAGCTACCGAAACATAAATAAAAGATATTAAAATAATTAATAACACACATTTATCTAGTTTCACTTTAACACCTCTTTTTAATTTTTATCGCCAAAATATACTACTAGACCAGAACCATTCATCGTTATTTTCATAGTAGGAGTAGGTGGCGCCATGTCCGCGTCCAGTCGAGGGATCATTATATATAACTGTATCGCTCTCAATGTCATAACCTTTAATTACCATAGCATGACGTCCAGGAGGATCTTTAAAGGTAATCACCGATATGATTGGGCCATTAAATTTGATTTGATATTGAACTGCATTGTAAGATAGAGAATTGTCTTGTACCGAGCCATTAATTTCAGTATACTCTTCAACGTAATTCTCCATTATACCAACATCATATATTCCTTGATTAAACTCTGTGCCAAATTCTTTTTTTGCAATCTCAACATTTCTATTAATTGTATCATCTAAAAAATATGATATAACCATCGCTGCAGAAGTAGCCCAGCAAATCTGATTATATTGTTGTGGATATTCGGGCACTGGTAATACACTCCTATAAGGGTAAACTATTATTGCCTTTGTTTTATAGTTATTAGTATAATCAGATTCTATAATGTCTTTATATTTATTTGTGTGTATTTTTACATCATAAATTCCTATTTGCCCATATGTAAGTTTAAATCTTACTGTTGCCACGGTACCAACATCTAAATCTAAAAATGAAATACTATGTATTTCAGTTCCATTTACTTCAATATAAGTAGATATTGTTCCATTAGCCTTTCCTGTGCCTAGACTTTGCACAGCAAATACGTAATCTACAGGTTTGTTTTGTACAAATTCTGAACCACCATTCTCTACATCAAAATAGGTAACAGCAAGATCTGGAACTCCTTGCCAAACGAAGTTGCCACTTTTACTATTATTACTGTTGTCAGATTCCAATATTGGGTTATATGGAATGACAATAAGTTCAATATTATGCGTACCTTCTGGAACCCCATTTAAATGTAATTCCAATGTATATTGGCTGCCTCCAGAAATGCTACCTAAATCTATACTACAATGCTACCTAAATCTATACTACCTATTGGTGTATTATCAACTTTAACCATAACATCCGTATTAATTGCTACAGTATTACCATAGTTTGCTATTTTATATTGGAAGCTAGCAGTTTCACCGACATTAAAAGGAGGATATGCTGTTCCGGGTTTTACTGATAAGGAAGTTATGCTCAAATCAGTAAAAACAGCATTTATTGATGCCGAATTGTCTTTATATACAACATCGGTTACTGAAAAGTTTATATTATTCCTTACATTTACTCTGTCTACTGGAGTATCATAAGTTATACTACTACCACTAAGTTTAATAATTTCTTCTAAGTTTTTTTCCGACTTTTCTTTAGTTATTGTTGGCTCAGAGATTATAACTTTACTTATATCTTTATCAAAATTCAAATCTTGTTGATAATAATTAGAAAAAGCAGCTTGTTGCATAGCGTAACAAGAATTTGTAATCATTAGAAACAAGATTACGAAGATAGTAATTGCCTTTTTCACAAACGACTCCCTCTTTTCATATGCTTTTTAAACACTAATAATTTTTATTCTTAAATATAAATTATTACCTATGCTTATTATTGTAAATGCAGTCAATTAATAAATTAAATAATAAATCTTTTTTTATATACCCTAAGAGCTATTATAATTATCAAACATAGCATTTCCTCCTTTCTCAATGTTCATAGTAGCAACAAATGGTTTTGCAAATTTTTCTATAATAATAAATATTGACATTATTCAGATATTTTAATATGGGTTAGTAGGTTTGATATATAATTTAGTTTGAAACTGTCAATTTAAGTAAGTATAATATAGGCATTTGGAAAATACAACGATAATTAATGTCGAGTTATGATGATTGTCCATAATATAGATGGTTAATAGTTAGGCCGTCGAGACCGTGTAGAACCACTAATGGATAATAAGATGCCTTAGGGTCAGAGTAAAAGACAAAAACCTGCTGAGAATTTAGCAAGGATGCTGAAAGCAGGCTAAATGGAAGGTGGAATTACCAAGTTTTCGGATAAAGGCACTCCACAAGGCGGAATAATTTCTCCGATCCTATTAAATATACATCTTCATTATGTACTAAATTTATGGTTTGAAAGATAATTAGAAAAAATAATTTAGGGGCAGTGCATTTGCTAAACTAAAAGTGTACCAAAATAACTAACCTGCTAAAGAGAAAATGTACCACCTCCCCTAAAATTACCCGTATAATGGAAGTTGCGAACCAACATTGTACGGGAGGAATTTAAGGTGATAGAGATGGTACAACACAATTATATCAGGTTTTTGTTTTTCAACAAAGAAAAGAGTAAACGTGCTATTGCCAAGGAGTTGGGGGTGCACAGGAACACTGTTACTAGGGCAATTGCCAATCCCGAACCTAAATACAACCTAACAGTAGAGCAAAGCAAGCCGGTTAATGGTCCTTTCGCCGAAAAAATTAAACTGATGCTTCAGGAGAATAAGGAAAAGGGCGCTAAAGGCCGTCTAACCAAAACAAGGATGTATGAATTATTGCAGGACGAGGGATATACAGGTTCCTATTCAGCCTTTACCTACCAGACACGGCAACTTGAAGAGGAACTGCAACTATCATCAAAAGAAGCCTTTATCAAACTTTTACCTCAAAAAGGCACCCTTCAAGTAGACTTTGGCGAGATGATTGTTCTTAGCCAAGGCAAGAGACATAAGGTTCATGCCTTTTGCGCCAAGCTATGTTTTAGCAAAGGGGAGTTTATACAAATTTACCCGTCACAAAAAACGGAACACTTTTTAGAAGGTTTAATGGCCACCTTCGCCTTCTTTGGCCATGTTCCTAGGAAGATCATATTTGACAATCTAAAGCCTGCTGTTAAAAAAGTGCTTACAGGAACAGAACGGGAACTCCAAGAAAGCTTTTTGAAGTTTCAATCCTTTTATTGTTTTGAAGCTGAGTTTTGTGGACCCGGTAAAGGTAACGAAAAAGGCCTTGTAGAAAACCTTGTAAAATACACCCGTAATAACTATTTCCTACCTTATCCTAATTTTACAGACTTCGATTCCTTTAACGCTGAGCTTACTAGGAGATGTCAGCAAAGACTAGAAAAAGGTGTTTTCGAGGGACAGACCTGGGTAAAGCTATTAATGGAAGAAGATTTTTTACCATTCACTGAGTTCTATGATTGCGCACGCATTAAGGAGGTTACCGTTGATACCTACCAACTAATTCATGTAGAAAGGAATCGCTATTCCGTTCCCACTCAATACGTTGGGAAAAAAGTTCAAGTACGGTTGTATCCTTTCAAGGTTGTGGTTACCTATAAAGAAAATATTATAGCAGAACATACTAGACTTTTCGGCAGGGATAATGAACTACTAAATCCTTACCATTACCTAACCCTTTTACAGCGGAAGGCCAGGGCATTTGACCAAGCAAAAGTAATCCATGATTGGAAACTGCCTCCAATTTATGAAACATACCATAGGCGTGTACAGGCTCATCGGCAGTCAAAGGCCAAAGGAACAAGAGAGTTTATAGATATTCTACGCTTGACAGAGGAACATGGGGTACAAGTCATTGCAAAAGTACTAAAAGAACTTGACGATAAGAATCAGTATAGTTGTTTATGGCAAAATAAAAATGTAGGCTTTGGCAGTTAATTTATGTATGTTAGCTAGTTAATAAAGGCATGAAAAAACCACTTGCCAACATCCCTAAAACTCAAATACACTTCTGTATGCGGACATCGTGTACAGGATGTCTTAGGAGATGTTGAAAGTGGCTGAAATAGATTATATCAGGTTTTTAGCTAATACAAAAGGGTTGTCCTATGCTGAAATTGCAAGGCAGCTGGGTGTAGATCCTAGAACAGTCAAGAAATATGTA
>JBAIYS010000029.1 GCA_036763105.1 Peptococcaceae bacterium 1198_IL3148
ATCGGCCCCTACAAAAACACTTGCATGCAATAATGAATGTTTTTTTATCCGGGCTCAATGAATTGAGCCTCTACAACATCCATCTCTTACTGTTTAGTTTTCAAGGATCTGTTTGTTTCCAGTTGTTACCGCCGCCTCAGCAGCGACGTTTATTAGTTTAACACTCCTGTTGGCGAATGTCAATTGGTAATTGCTGTCGTCAATCGCTGACGACTTTTATTAATTTAACATTTCTTTTAGCATATGTCAATAGCAATTATAACTAAATATTATTTGATTCTTTTATCGTACAAGCAACACACTTCTCACCCACTAACCTGTCGAAAAGGCTTAGTTTAGAAAAACTTACTACCTCATGGCCAATAGCCTCTATCATTTTTTGATAATGTTCACCACAAAGTTTGCCACTGCCTGCTTTAATTATTTCATTCGGCAAACCTTTTGCTATATAATCAGCCGTCTTTTCACCAACCTCAATATCATTAACATCCACTGCATCGTCGGCCACAACAACTAATACCACGTCACCGATATACTCTGGGTTGTTCGATATAACCACTCGCTTATTGTATTTCTTTGCATATTCAGTATATTTTTTGGCCTTCTTTGCATAGTTTCCCTTTACAACAACCTTACTGCTGCGAACATCCTTAATTGCTTCAATAATATCTGGATAAACCCATTTTTCATTCATTTGTTTTTCGGTAAGGGCTTTTAATATCCGTTCCCGAAGTTGTCCCAAAAACCTCCTTTTTTCACTCCTATTTAATTCTGTAACCCCAAGGCTATTAGCAACAGTACCCATTAAATCATTTTTACTGACATAGCTAATAATCGCTTCTTGCTCAACATCCTTTTCTTCAACTTTATTCTTTTGCATAAGCGTATTATAAAGCAAATAATTGTTAAATATACCATTAACAAATTTGTTATATAAATGGCTATAAAAAAATATGAGGTTGGCAGCGATGCCAACCTCTCCATATCCTTAAGGGTATAAACGATACAACATTCTTGGGAAAGGAATTGCCTCCCGCACATGTTCAATGCCACATATCCAGGCGATAGTTCTTTCCAAGCCTAAACCAAAACCTGAATGGGGAACAGAACCGTAACGGCGCAAATCCAAATACCACTCGAATGGCTCCCTTGGTAACTTATGCTCTTCTAACCGTTGCTCCAACAACGCCAGATCATCAATCCGCTGACCGCCACCAATAATTTCACCATAGCCTTCCGGTGCCAGTAAGTCGGCACCGAGCACCACGTTGGCATCGTTATCATCTGGTTTCATATAAAAAGCTTTGATTGCTGTTGGATAACGGTGTACAAATACCGGCGAGTCAAATTTATTAGAAATCACCGACTCATGAGGAGCACCAAAATCTTCACCCCATTTAAACTCATGTCCTTCTTGGTTTAATA
Organism: Peptococcaceae bacterium 1198_IL3148; assembly: GCA_036763105.1. NCBI lineage: Bacteria > Bacillati > Bacillota > Clostridia > Eubacteriales > Peptococcaceae > Peptococcaceae bacterium 1198_IL3148. Next base: position 1,426 of record JBAIYS010000029.1, read on the forward strand.
ATTCAACAGCCTCTGTATAGCTGAGACGGGGAAATGGTAATCTTACAGCCTCCAGTTTGCTAATATCCCGTTCCAGTATTTTTAGTTCATTCTGCCTTCTTTCTAAAATTCTTTGCACTATAAAATATACCAGTTCTTCTTGAAGTTTAACATTGTCCTCAAAATCGAAGTAAGCTGCTTCAGCTTCCAACATCCAAAATTCCATTAAATGTCTACGAGTTTTAGATTTTTCTGCTCGAAAAGTGGGACCGAAGCAGTATACCCTACCCAATGCCATGGCATTAGCTTCATTATATAGCTGTCCGCTCTGGGATAAAAATGCATTTTCTCCGTGATAATCAATGTTAAACAACGTGGTGGTGCCTTCACAGGCATTAGGAGTAATAATAGGTGCATCTGCCTGAACAAAATCATTTTGTTCAAAGAAATCTCTTACAGCCAATTCAATTTCCGAGCGAATTCTTAATATAGCCGATTGTTTTGGTGTTCTAATCCATAAATGCCTGCGATCCGCTAAAAAATCGACACCATGCTTTTTCAAGGTAATTGGATATGGTTCAGCAATGGACACCACCTCAATGGCTGAAACTTGCAGTTCATAACCACCGGGTGATTTGGGATTCTCTTTTACTTGGCCAGTAACTCTAATGGAACTTTCTTGGGTAATATCTTTGATTTGATCAAAGAGTTCGGGTTGTTCCTCTTGTACCAATACCCCTTGAGTCAAACCTGTGCCATCCCGTAAAATTAAAAATTTGATTTTTCCAGAACCTCTTTTATTATACAGCCAACCATTTACAGTTACTTCTTTACCCACATGGGAGCTTAAATTTTTAATCAGAATTCCTTCCACTTTATCACCTCAAAAACAGTATAAATACTCCTGAATTAGTTTACCACAAAATGAACAAAATACCGACATTAATAATATATAAATAATATTGCCATAATAACCATTGACTGTTTTTAGGAAAATGGGGTGTCATGTCAGTTGTCAGTACAGATTTCTGATGAAAAGTTATTTGAATTTATTGTAGCATTGGTTTTACGCAACAACGGTTATATAGCAGGCGTACCTCGCCGCCTGTTAGGTGGCAGAGCTACAAAACACCAAATAAATGTAATTGGACTAGATCTAAATACCAGTCCATTCACTTTTAATAATATTATTATTATTAAATCTTGTTTTAATCAACAAGGGATATCTGATTTAGATATCGTTAGGAATTTAAAAGCAACCATCATGGATTTAGAACAGACACTACCGCCTAAAAGAGAGTTAATTAGGGATATTGTTGGTACAGACCGTGGTGATCTATTCCATCGCATATATGGACGAGAGAAAAATCGGGAAACTTTTACTGTTAATTATGTCGGTGGAATGTTTATCAGTAAAACATTAAATAAGCACGCTTGGGAATATGCTAATGCTCATGGAATATATGTAACCTATCTGCCGCAAATATGGGCCGGACATAGTCTGGAACATTGGTTTAAATTACTGCGGCAACGTCTTAATCATGTTGTAGACAAAAATGGTACTATCACTTTACCCGGATTAGCAAAAAAGGAAAAGAAACTTCAGGCTTTTAAAGAGGTTATTCAGTTACTTCAATACGCAGATAAAGCAAACTTCATGGAACCACAACAAAGCCATGATTTGTTCACCATCATTAACGATGTGCTAACTCTTCCCGAATTTAGTCCATTACAAACTAAACTACAACAATTAGTGTTAGCCTCTATTAATGGTTATCCAGTAGTATTAGATCATAACTTAACATACCGCAGTTTATTGGAAGCAGCATTAATTAGTTTAAATGATAAATTTGGCCGAGCTAAATCTGTAAGCCAAAGAACCAAATACAGACCATTAAACACCATTAAGTTTATTATTACAGAAATAAAGAACACCTTAGATCCCAACATCGCATTATTATCATATTGTGCAGATACTGGTAACGCTCCGTTGGCAATTCAAAAAATGTCCGGGGCAATCTATGCACCCGTTGCTATATTAAATAGTAGAATATCTAGATTCCAACTTAAACTTCCACTTAAAAACGGGATTAGCCTAATATGTGAATTTCATTTAAGACCCCCTAAAAATAATCTTACAAACCTAACCTCCTCTAATTCATCATAATCTTAAAATCTAAGAACCCCCTTGAATAATCAAGGGGGTTAAAAATTAATTCTGGCGGCGACCTACTCTCCCAGGGATAAACCCAAGTACCATCGGCCCTGCAGAGCTTAACTTCCGTGTTCGGTATGGGAACGGGTGTACCCTCTGCGGCAAAGCCACCAGAAA
>JBAIYS010000030.1 GCA_036763105.1 Peptococcaceae bacterium 1198_IL3148
GTAAGCGCTTAATAAACAGGTGCATGGTCACCTAGCCCAAAATATGCGAAAATACCTTCATAAGACTTAGGAATGGAGGTATAAAAGTGTACAACAAGCAAGAAAGGCAAGCGCTTGTTGCCGAATGCAGGGCAAGTGGGATGACCGCAAAGGAATGGTGCGAACTAAAAGGCATTAAATACACCCGGTACTACAGTTGGGCCACAACGGTGAACCGGGAAAGCAAGCATGCTGAACCGCAACAGTGGGCCGATGTAACCATGGCCAAAGACGGACACGCCAAGGGCGAAATCAAGCTTAAATGTGGCAATTTGACAATCAGTGTGGAACCAGGTTTTAATCCCACATTGCTTGCCGACATACTTAAGGTCGTGAATGCTGTATGCTAAAAGATATCACCGAGTACGATGGTATCTATCTAGCCTGTGGTGCAACAGATCTAAGGCGAGCAGTGGATGGCTTATCCATCATTGTAAAACAGCAATTCAAAATGGACCCTTTTGGTAACTATCTTTTCCTATTCTGCAATCGAAGCCGTAATCGTCTTAAGGGTTTAAGCTGGGATAAAAACGGCTTTGTATTGTACTACAAACGGTTAGATGGTGCCGGTGCCAGGTTCAAATGGCCAAACACCCCCTCTGACGTAAGGAACATCACTGTCAGGCAACTCCGCCTGCTAATGGACGGCCTGTCCATAGACCCACCAAAGGGTTTTGGTGAAGTCACCGCCAGGGATTTCTACTAAATAAAGGCTTGCCATATGAAGGTAAAATAGCTCTGCAAAAAGTGGCGCAAACCCTTGATATTGCTAGGAAAAACGACGTTTTCGTGGTATAATCTAGGTATGGAAAAGATAGATTTTACGGGGCTTTCACCCGAAGTAACTGCATATATTTCTAAGCTGGAAACACAACTTCAAGAACAAACTACCCAGTTACAGGAACAGTCTACAACTGTTGAAACACAAAAAGTACGGATAGACCAGCTCATGGGTATGTTGGCCAAGATGCAAAAATCCCTGTATGGTCAATCCAGCGAAAAGCGCAAGTATGTGTTGGGGGAGGATGATAATCAAATCTCCCTATTCAACGAAGCTGAAGTTGAGGCTAAAGGCCATGCTCTGGAGCCAACTAAGGTTTCGGTTTCCGGCCATACTAGAAAGGCCAAGCGTACCAAGGAAGAACTGGCAGCAGACGTTCCTGTGGTGGAAATCCTTTGCGAACTAGATATCGAAAAGCATGCCTGTGAGGCCTGTGGCGGAAAAATGAGAACCCTTGGCAAGGAAGTTGCCCGGGAAGAACTAGAAATCATACCGGCGCAAGTTCGGTTGCTCCGGTATATTAAATGTAGCTATGTTTGCAAAAACTGCGAAAAAGAAACAGGCGAAGCCACCATCGTAAAGGCCCCTACTCCCGTACCAGTTATCAAGCGGAGTCTTGCATCGGCTTCCACTGTGGCCCATGTAATGTATCAAAAATATGTTAATGGCATGCCGCTTTACCGGCAGGAAAAGGACTGGGCCAATCAGGGAGTGGTACTTTCCCGTGCCACTTTGGCTAACTGGATAATACGTTCATCCATCGACTGGTTACTACCCCTGTGGGAAGCAATGAAGGCTCATCTTCTAAAGGAGCCGGTAATACACGCCGATGAAACGGTCATCCAAGTGCTTAAGGAAGAAGGCAAAAAGCCATCGTCAGAATCCCGAATGTGGGTATATTGTTCTGGTAACACTGGTAACGCACCGGTGGTATTGTTTGAATACCAACCCACACGTTCAGGCGAACATGCTAGGCGGTTTCTAAGGGGTTTCCGTGGATACCTGATTACCGATGGCTATAGTGGGTACAATAAGGTACCCGATGTAACCCGTTGTGGGTGTTGGGCTCATTTACGACGGAAGTATCAAGATGCAATGCCCAAGAACGGGGACAAAGCAGGTTCCACCGCTGCGGTGGGATTTGAATATTGCAACCAACTGTTTTCCGTCGAGAAAGATCTGGTAAAGCTTACCCCAGACAAACGAAAAATACAGCGTCAGGAACGGTCTAAACCGGTTCTTGAGGCCTATTGGTCATGGCTTGAAACAGTAAACGCCCTGAAAGGTTCTAAACTTTCCGAAGCAGTGACATATTCCCTAAATCAGAAAGATTCATTGGAAACTTTCCTTGAAGATGGGCGTATTGAAATATCTAATAACCGAGCCGAGAATGCCATAAGGCCATTTGTAGTAGGTAGGAAATCGTGGCTGTTTGCGTACACCAAAAAAGGTGCCACATCCAGCGCAATTGTTTATAGTATTGTAGAAACGGCCAAGGCGAATAACCTTAACGTATATATGTATCTAGTGCATATTTTTAGCAAATTGCCCGGTACAGACTTTAAGGGCGATCCTTCATTATTGGATGACTTTATGCCTTGGTCAGAAAAAATACCAGATTATTGCCGTAACACAAAAAACTAATATAATTATACTAAACCCGGGTGCAGCTTAGATAAGCAGTGCCCGGGTTTTGATTTTGTCAATGCGCCGGAATATTAAGCGCTTAC
>JBAIYS010000031.1 GCA_036763105.1 Peptococcaceae bacterium 1198_IL3148
GTAATTGTCAAATCCTAAGCACTTAGGTAAATAAAAAGCCCAACCCGAGGATTGGACTTGATTTCAATTTTTAGTTTTGTAGCAGTTGTCGGGAAGCTCTTTAGACCATGGAACAAACTTTTCAATCTGCTCAGGGTGCTGGATGAAATCAGTATTCGGCATCTGCTTCAATAAATAGACCAGATACTCATAAACTTTTAGGTTATTAGCCAGCGCAGTCTGTATGATACTGTATACAATGGAGCTGTCGTGTGCACCGCGATCGGTTTTCATGGTAACCCAATTTTTGCGGCCGATTGTAAACGGGCGTATACTTCGCTCGACTAGATTGTTTGTCAACTCCAGACGGCCGTCCAAGAGAACGTTCTCAAAGTAAGGCCATTGATTCAGTGCATAATTTATAGCTTCATAAGCCTTAGATTTAGGAACCGTAAGGGGCTTGGTCTCTTTTAGCCATGACAAAAAAGCATCCATCACTGGCTTTAATAGCGTGAGGCGCTTGTTGTGACGCTCTTCTGGTGTGGCGTCCTTGTATTTCTTTTCGATATGGAACAGGTAGTCGCAATACTCTAGTCCTTTGAAGCAAACGGTCTTCTTTTGCTCCTCTGGACTTAATGCCTTGATGGCATCCGTAAATTTGCGCTTAATATGGGCGAGGCAACCAACTACAGTAATTCCAGGTTGCAGACGATGATAAACCTCGTACCCATCGGTATGCAAATAACCGGCATAGTCCTTAAGGAACTCCTTAGCCGATTCCGAAGCCCGGCTTTCATGGAATTCATAGTAGATAATCGGATCGTCATGCTCTCCGCTGCAGTAAACCCAGATATAGCATTTCTTCTTAGCGTCTCTGCCATTCTGCTGCACAACGCGGGTCCAGGTTTCATCGGCATGTAAGACATCTTTGCTCAGAAGGGTACTTCTCATATGGGTGTAGATCCTTGAAAAGTATTCCTCCGAACATTGGAGTATCCAGTTGCTCATGTTTTGTCTGGAGATTCGGACGCTGTCCATCCGGTCAAATTCTCTCTCAATCCGGGCCAGGGGCATCGCATTAGTGTATTTACTGTTGATAATGCCAGCGATCAGTTCTGGTGTAGCAAAACTTCCAGGAATCGGTAAATTGGGCATATCGGCACGAACGAAGGGAATTTTATCACCTTCGCCTTGGTTTTTTTCGCACGCACGGCAAGTATAGACATGACGGCGGTGTTCCTCAACTTCGAAATGGGCTGGTACAAGTTTCAATGTTTTTGTAACTTCAACCTTCATATCATGCAAAGGGCTGTCACATACTGGGCAGACCTGCTGTTCAGCCGGAAGTTCATGTTCAATGACGGTGACCTTTAAATCTTTGAAATCCTGCTCACGTTTACCCTTTTGTTTGGGTTTTCTCGGGGTCTTCGCCGTCGCTTCTTCAAAAGTAGGTTCCGGCTTCCTTAAAGCAGTGGCTTCGGCTTCGTTGAAAAAGCAAAGCTGCTCCTGGCCTTCGGGATAGGGTACGGAATCGCCGCTGGAACCATACTTCTTATGAGTATTCAAACGGATCATCTCAATAAGACGATTCACGTTTTGAGTCAGTTCAGCGATGGCCAGATCCTGTCTTTCGCAGTGCGCAGCCAGTTCTTCCTGTGACATTTCTTTGTAATTCAGTTGTTGTTTTTGGGGTAAATTTATCTCGTAGTTCATATTCTCATTATATAAGAATATGGATCAAAATAACAGGATAATAGCGGTAGATAGCCCTAAAAATAGATAAAAATAGGCAATTTGTCAATTTCAGTATGGAACTTGTTATAGAATGATCCGCTGCTTAACAGGCTTATGTGCAGATGGCTGCTCCATAGACAAACCGTCTAAAAGCCACCTAAACTGCCGTTCCGAAACCTCAAGGACCTGCTTGTTTTCGTAAAACCTCCATCGGAAAACGCCGCGACTCAATTTGCGGTAGTACAACCACCAACCATTATTTGACCAATGAAGAATTTTACATTTATCACAGGCCCGGTTACAGAATACATAAAGGCAGTTTTCAAAAGGGTCCATCTGTAACTGCGTCTGCACCAATGTAGCAAGGCCTTCGATGCTTTTTCGCATGTCACAGGGTTTGCAGGAAAGAAATATTCTGAGGCCGGCAGTGTTCAGACTCATAAGGAACGAATAGTGGCAATAGCCTCGCGCAGGGTCTCAGCTTGAAAGCCTGAATACAGCTCAATAGAAACCGCGCCGATTTTAACAATAACCGGAACTTCCTTAACGGATTGTTGCTTCAACTCGATAAAGGTATCTTGACTAAGGTCAGCTTTGGCCTCACGTTTGCACTTATTCAACCAGTACCGAAGTATATGTGCTTTTAGGTTGTTTTCTGAGCACCATGCGGCAACAGTTTGACCTGAGGCAAGATAATCTTTTACTTGCTGGCGCCTGATCATGGACTGCTCTTCAAGGGTCATGAGAATTCCTCCCTCATATATTCTTGAGGTTATTATCTCAGTTCTTAAAGGCAGTTGCTATGTGCAGATTTTTTGACAATTAC
>JBAIYS010000032.1 GCA_036763105.1 Peptococcaceae bacterium 1198_IL3148
TTGAGACAGTGCCCAAATCGTTACGCCTTTCGTGCGGGTCGGAACTTACCCGACAAGGAATTTCGCTACCTTAGGACCGTTATAGTTACGGCCGCCGTTTACTGGGGCTTCAATTCAAAGCTTCTCCATAAAGGATAACCTCTCCTCTTAACCTTCCAGCACCGGGCAGGCGTCAGCTCCTATACTTCAGCTTGCACTTTAGCAGGAACCTGTGTTTTTGGTAAACAGTCGCTTGGGCCTTTTCTCTGCGACCTCTTCATGCTCCAACTGTATAGTCTTCACACTAACGAGGCACCCCTTATCCCGAAGTTACGGGGTCATTTTGCCGAGTTCCTTAACGAGGGTTCTCTCGCGCGCCTTGGGTTTCTCACCCTACCTACCTGTGTCGGTTTACGGTACGGGCACCAACTTCCTCGTTAGAGGCTTTTCTTGGCAGTTTGGGATCAGCTACTTCGTTACTTGTTTTCACTCCCCATCACCTCTCAGGCTTTTTGTTGCGCGGTTTTGCCTGCACAACGCCCTACGGGTTTGGACGCACTTTTCCAGCCGTGCGCTTAGCCTACCCTCCTGCGTCACCCCATCCTTCAATCGGTTGTTGGTGGCATCGGAATTTCTACCGATTGTCCATCGCCTACGCCTTTCGGCCTCGGCTTAGGTCCCGGCTTACTCTGGGCGGACGAGCCTTCCCCAGAAAACCTTGGGTTTTCGGCGGGCAGGATTCTCACCTGCCTTATCGCATACTCATACCGGCATTCTCACTTCCTACCACTCCACAGCTCCTTACGGTACTGCTTCAACGCTGTAGGAACGCTCCCCTACCTTGGGATGGAATTACTACTACACCCTTGTGTCTCTCATAACTTAGCCCCTGGGAAACATTTATTGCAAAATCTTTTGTTGAATGAATGCTTTTGTTTAGGGATGATTTTGCAAATTAAATGGACCACTTGTGCCAATTGGATATACTAGTAATTCCATCCCAACCAAAGCTTCGGTGTATAACTTAGCCCCGTTACATTTTCGGCGCAGGGTCACTTGACCAGTGAGCTATTACGCACTCTTTGAATGGTGGCTGCTTCTAAGCCAACATCCTGGTTGTCTTTGCAACCCCACATCCTTTGCCACTTAGTTATACTTGGGGACCTTAGCTGTTGGTCTGGGTTGTTTCCCTCTCGACTATGAACCTTGTCACCCATAGTCTGACTCCCGGAATTTAAGTATCTGGCATTCGGAGTTTGATTGGGTTCGGTAACCGGTGAAGGCCCCTAGCCCATTCAGTGCTCTACCTCCAGTACTCATTCCCGAGGCTAGCCCTAAAGCTATTTCGGGGAGAACCAGCTATCTCCGGGTTCGATTGGCATTTCACCCCTACCCACAGTTCATCCGCCGCCGTTTCAATGACGGTCGGTTCGAGCCTCCACTGAATTTTACTTCAGCTTCACTCTGACCATGGGTAGATCACCCGGTTTCGGGTCTACTTCAACAAACTATGCGCCCTGTTCAGACTTGCTTTCGCTGCGGCTCCGACCTTACAGTCTTAACCTCGCTTGTTAATGTAACTCGCCGGTCCGTTCTACAAAAAGTACGCCGTCACACTTTTAACGTGCTTCGACTGCTTGTAGGCACATGGTTTCAGGTTCTCTTTCACTCCCCTCCCGGGG
>JBAIYS010000033.1 GCA_036763105.1 Peptococcaceae bacterium 1198_IL3148
GTCTTAGGAGATGTTGAAAGTGGCTGAAATAGATTATATCAGGTTTTTAGCTAATACAAAAGGGTTGTCCTATGCTGAAATTGCAAGGCAGCTGGGTGTAGATCCTAGAACAGTCAAGAAATATGTAGAAAAAGAAGATTGGAACAGTGAAGGTTATGTCCAGCAAAGAAAAGCTAGGGTAATGGACCCTGTCAAACCAATTATTGATCAGTGGTTAATGGAGGATCTAAGAAAGAATAAACAGTACAGACGGACTGCTAAAAGAATATATGATATTCTTCACAGCGAACATAATTTCCAAGGTTCGTACCGCAGCGTTAGAGCTTATGTGAGCAAAAAGAAAAAAGAGTTGTTAGAAGATAAAAATGGCTACCTGCCATTGGAAGCCAAGCCTGGTACAGCTCAAGTAGATTTTGGTGAAACACCGTTTAAGTATAAAGGTCAAGAAGTTAAATTATCATACTTGGTTTTGTCCTTCCCGTATAGCAATAGTTTCTACTTCCAAGTGTTTAAAGGACAGAACAAAGAATGCTTTTTAGAAGGATTAAAAAGAATATTTAATCATTTGGGTGGTGTACCAAAAACTATTAGATTTGATAATCTCTCACCGGCAGTAAAAAAAGTTCTAGCCAATGGCGAGAGGGAGCTAACAGAAGACTTTTACAAATTTGCTTTTCATTATGGATTTAACTACGAGTTTTGTAACCCTCGTAGTGGGCACGAAAAGGGTCACTGCGAGGTAATGGTCAAATATATTCGGAACAACTTTCTTTTGCCAGAACCATGTATTAACGATTTAGAAGTGTACAACCAGTCTTTATGGCAAATAGCTGAAGAGGATCGACAACGACCACACTACAAGAAAGGAACACTAATTGCTGATCTATTTACCGATGATAAAGAACAGTTATTAATGTTGCCAGCCAAAGAGTATGAAGTTTGCCATTATGTACAGGCGAAGGCAGATAAGTATGGCAAAATTAATTTAGATAAAAAATTATACTCTACTTCCCCACGCTACGCTAGAAGCAATGTGTTATTGAGAGTTACCTACAACCGAGTAGAAATACTGGATGGCAACTATCAGGTAGTGGTTGCACATGACCGACTTTATGGCCAAAAAAAGGAATCAATGAAATGGCAGCCATACTTGTCATTAATGGCAAAAAGGCCAATGGCTTTAAAGTACACCAGTTTCTATGACCAACTGCCAATAGAATCGCAACAATATTTTGGCCATTGTACGAAAGAGGAAAAACAAGAGACATTAAGACTTTTGGCAACTTTGCTAAAAGAAAGTGACATAAATGTTGCCACCAAGGCGCTAATTACTGCTTCTGAATATGGGCATCCAACACCGGACACTATTAAACAGATGTTTATTCAAATTGTGCAAGGTCGGGGTTTAAAGAAACCACTTAACCTAAGAGCAACCATACCAGCCATGCATCCTGTCACTCGAGATCTAAATAGATATGATCATTTTATGGAAAGGGGTGTAGCGTATGAAGGAACTGATTAAGGCCTATGCCAAGCGTTTAAAATTAAGTTGGATACCGCTAAATTACCATGAAGTAAAGGCTGATACTTACGAGGAATACCTTGTAAAACTGTTCGAATATGAGGTAAAGCAACGGGATGAAAGAAGAAT
>JBAIYS010000034.1 GCA_036763105.1 Peptococcaceae bacterium 1198_IL3148
GATACTTGTCCGGTTCCATTTGGGCCTTTTTCAGTACTTCGTTATCAACATAGCTGAATTGCATCTGACCATTGCCCAAAATAGATGCCGTTCTAAGCAAAGTAATCAGCCCATTTTCACCTTCTGGTGTTTCCAAAAGGCCCTTCAGCAGCTTAAAGTTGTGGACCATGCCGATGTTCATCGATTCGTTACTCAACTTGCTAACGGATTTGATAATGGCTGTTGGTCCCAATTTATCGGCGCCCTGGGTGGGGCTGATTCCGTCTGACAGCGGTGTCCAAGCCAGCCGTCCATTGGCTGTGGCCCCGGTGATCTCCCCAATGGGTGTGTTGTTGGAGATGGAAAGGGTGCCATGGGTAAAGTGCGAATATAGCATTTTGTATTTACGGTGAGCTTGCTCGGTCCAGCTGATAATGTCTGAAGCAATTAAATCTGCGTAATCATCATCGTTACCGTATTTAGGTGCATTTAGGCAATCGGTCCGAATGGCTTCGTAGCCCTCAAAATTGGCATCCAAGGCATCCCGGATTTGCTTGAGCGTGTATTTCCTATCATCAAAAACCAACTTTTTAATGGCTGCCATGGAATCGGCATAGGTGCCCAGGCCGGAAAAAATCAGTCCGGGACCGTAATTGATCATTGCGCCACCGTTTGCAACATCGGTGCCTTTTTCCATACAACCTTCCACCAGCAGCGACAGTAGCGGTTTGGGAGCCAGGTCTCTGTGCACCCGCTGACTAATCACCGTTCCGATGGCAGACAAGCGAATGATATGTTCAATTTGCTGCTTAACGGCGGCATCAAATTCTTCATAGGTTTTGAAGTTGTCAAGATCCCCGGTATCTAACCCTTGCTTGGTGCCATGCCACTTCATCATGCCCCGTCTTAAAACAAATTCAATGGCAATGGGCCATTGGGTATAACCGGTGGATGTCCACTGATAGATGCGACCGGATTTTTGCGGTTCAACACAA
>JBAIYS010000035.1 GCA_036763105.1 Peptococcaceae bacterium 1198_IL3148
CCTATGCCAAGCGTTTAAAATTAAGTTGGATACCGCTAAATTACCATGAAGTAAAGGCTGATACTTACGAGGAATACCTTGTAAAACTGTTCGAATATGAGGTAAAGCAACGGGATGAAAGAAGAATCAGTAACCTAATTAAGCAAGCAACTTTGCCTAAGCCAAAAGCAACATTGCCATTTCAATGGGATGATATTCAGTTGCCAAATGGCCTAAGCACCTCATATTTACTTAATAGTGAGTTTATTGATAAACAAGAGAACCTAATCTTTTATGGTGGAGTTGGAACAGGAAAAACTTATTTATCCACAATTATTGGCTTAAATGCTGCCAAAAACGGCAAACGAGTTAAATTCTATACAGTGGCTCAGTTAGTTAACAAACTAATGGCTGCAAATGATAGTGGTCAGCTAGACCGGTATTTTAAACAGATTGAAAAGCTGGATTTATTAATTTTAGACGAGTTGGGCTACATTCCATTGCATAAAGCAGGGGCAGAATTACTCTTTCAAGTGATTTCATTGTGCTATGAAAGTAAAAGTTTAATTATCACAACTAATTTATCATTTTCTCAATGGAACCATATTTTTGTAGACCAGATTTTAACTGAGGCTGTAATTGACCGGCTAATTCATCATTCACAGTTGCTGATATTTAACGGGGAAAGTTTCAGATACAAAGAATCATTACTCAATAATTAGAATTTGGGATGTTGGCAAGTAGTGCATTTTTAATTGCCATTACATACATTTTCTACTTACCAAATACAAGTAGCGATACTAAAATTGTTTTTATGTAAGCGCTTAATATTCCGGCGCATTGACAAAATCAAAACCCGGGCACTGCTTATCTAAGCTGCACCCGGGTTTAGTATAATTATATTAGTTTTTTGTGTTACGGCAATAATCTGGTATTTTTTCTG
>JBAIYS010000036.1 GCA_036763105.1 Peptococcaceae bacterium 1198_IL3148
TTTCGCCAATCCAAATACCTAGTATTTCTTTGTGTCCCTCCATATTAATGCCCAAAACGCTATATGCTGCCTTATTAATTATTCGATTATCCTGGCGTACTTTAAAGTGAATAGCATCCAAAAAAACTGTATTTGGCAAGTAGAAAATGTATGTAATGGCAATTAAAAATGTACCTACTTGCCAACATCCCAAAATCTATTCTAATTATTGAGTAATGATCCTTTGTATCTGAAGCTTTCCCCGTTAAAAATCAGCAACTGTGAATGATGAATTAGCCGGTCAATTACAGCCTCAGTTAAAATCTGGTCTACAAAAATATGGTTCCATTGAGAAAATGATAAATTAGTTGTGATAATTAAACTTTTGCTTTCGTAGCATAATGAAATCACCTGAAAGAGTAATTCTGCCCCAGCTTTGTGAAGTGGGATATACCCCAGCTCGTCCAAAATCAATAAATCCAGCTTTTCAATCCGTTTAAAATACCGGTCCAACTGGCCACTATCATTTGCTGCCATTAGTTTGTTAACTAACTGGGCCACAGTATAGAATTTGACTCTTTTTCCGTTTTTAGCAGCATTTAAGCCAATAATTGTGGATAAATAAGTTTTTCCTGTTCCAACTCCACCATAAAAGATTAGGTTCTCTTGTTTATCAATAAACTCACCATTTAGTAAATATGAAGTGCTAATACCATTGGGTAACTGAATATCATCCCATTGAAATGGCAATGTTGCTTTTGGCTTAGGCAAAGTTGCTTGCTTAATTAGGTTGTTAATTCTTCTTTCATCCCGTTGCTTTACCTCATATTCGAACAGTTTTACAAGGTATTCCTCGTAAGTATCAGCCTTTACTTCATGGTAATTTAGCGGTATCCAACTTAATTTTAAACGCTTGGCATAGG
>JBAIYS010000037.1 GCA_036763105.1 Peptococcaceae bacterium 1198_IL3148
TTAAGTCCCGCAACGAGCGCAACCCCTACTGTTAGTTGCCAGCATTTAAGGTGGGCACTCTAGCAGAACTGCCGTTGACAAAACGGAGGAAGGTGGGGATGACGTCAAATCATCATGCCCCTTATGTTTTGGGCCACACACGTGCTACAATGGCCTGTACAGAGGGAAGCGAAGCCGCGAGGTGAAGCAAACCCCAAAAAGCAGGTCTCAGTTCGGATTGTAGGCTGCAACTCGCCTACATGAAGTCGGAATCGCTAGTAATCGCAGGTCAGCATACTGCGGTGAATACGTTCCCGGGTCTTGTACACACCGCCCGTCACACCACGAAAGTTGACAACACCCGAAGCCGGTGGACCAACCGCAAGGAGGTAGCCGTCGAAGGTGGGGTTGATGATTGGGGTGAAGTCGTAACAAGGTAGCCGTATCGGAAGGTGCGGCTGGATCACCTCCTTTCTAAGGAGTACCTCGTTAAAACGAGAACTCTGGTCGATCATCCATCTCTTAACACTGTTTAGTTTTGAGGGATTAAATTCAATTTAATTACCTCATTCATGTAGGGGCTCGATTTATCGCGCCCACTAACAAACGTTGTTTGTTAGACTAAACTGTTTCGCCATGTGCAAACGTTACTTGGCGGGCTCAATGAATTGAGCCCCTACAAAAAGCGTTGCATGAAGCAGTTTGCATGAAAAAAATACAATTAGTGTAGGGGTTCGATTTATCGATCCCACACGAACTGTTCCTTGAAAACTGCACAGCGAGAAAGAAAAGCCAAAAGAGGTTGTAAGTTAAACAAAAATTTAGGTAGAACTTACAATTTCACCGAAAAAGGTCAAGATAGAAAGGGCACATGGCGGATGCCTA
>JBAIYS010000039.1 GCA_036763105.1 Peptococcaceae bacterium 1198_IL3148
GTCTTAACCTCGCTTGTTAATGTAACTCGCCGGTCCGTTCTACAAAAAGTACGCCGTCACACTTTTAACGTGCTTCGACTGCTTGTAGGCACATGGTTTCAGGTTCTCTTTCACTCCCCTCCCGGGGTGCTTTTCACCTTTCCCTCACGGTACTGGTTCGCTATCGGTCGCTTTAGGTATTTAGCCTTGGCAGGTGGTCCTGCCGGATTCCCACGGGGTTCCACGTGTCCCGCGGTACTTGGGATCCCTCTAGGGTTAATTTGTCTTTCGTCTACAGGAGTGTTACCTTCTGTGCTCCAGCTTTCCAGCTGTGTTCGACTAGACTGCTTAATCCCACCTTGAGGTCCCGCAACCCCAGCAATGCAAGCATCGCTGGTTTAGGCTGGTCCCATTTCGCTCGCCGCTACTCAGGGATTCGAGTTTTCTTTCTTTTCCTCCGGGTACTAAGATGTTTCAGTTCCCCGGGTGCCCTCCGCACTGCTATGTGTTCACTGTACGGTGACAGGGGTTTGCCCCTGCCGGGTTGCCCCATTCGGAGATCTGCGGATCAAGGTTTGCTTGCAACTCCCCGCAGCTTTTCGCAGCTTCCCACGTCCTTCGTCGGCCTAAAGCGCCTAGGCATCCGCCATGTGCCCTTTCTATCTTGACCTTTTTCGGTGAAATTGTAAGTTCTACCTAAATTTTTGTTTAACTTACAACCTCTTTTGGCTTTTCTTTCTCGCTGTGCAGTTTTCAAGGAACA
>JBAIYS010000040.1 GCA_036763105.1 Peptococcaceae bacterium 1198_IL3148
AACGCCCATTTATTGAAGGCTGAGGCTGCTAGTACCCTTTATTATTACAAAACAAGGGATGATGTTTCATGGCAATCTACTACTGATCCCAATACCGTGCCAACTGTTTTATGTGGTGGTGCAGATAGTAATAGTGCAGTAGGACATGTGTTTACTTACGTTCCAGGAGCAACGATTTATTATAAAAAAGGTAAAAACGGTTGGCAATCTACTACTGATCCCAATGCCGTACCAATTGATTTATGTGGCGGTGAAGAAAATAATGATACAATTGGGCATGTGTTTGCTTATGTTCCAGGAGCAACGATTTATTATAAATATGCTAATAACGCATGGCAATCTACTACTGATCCAACTGCATTGCCAACTGTTTTATGTGGCGGTTCGCAAAGAAGTGACAACGTAGGGCACGTATTTGCTTATACACCGGGATCAACAATTTATTATAAATTTGCCCAAAACACATGGCAATCTACTACTGATCCCAATACCGTGCCAACTGCTTTATGTGGTGGTGCAGATAGGAGTGACAATATAGGGCACGTATTTGTTAGTACATTAAACTTACAACCGTCAATCAGTGTTTCATCCCCTTCAAATAATCCACCATT
>JBAIYS010000041.1 GCA_036763105.1 Peptococcaceae bacterium 1198_IL3148
GAGAATGTAAAGAGTTTCGTGTAAATGGTTAAACTTACCAACAAGGGAGGATGATCATTTTATGCGAAACTCTTCTTCATTAGCGAAGGAACTGGCGAAAGGCTGCCGCTCAGTTGAGGAAATTCAAGAAAAGTTAAGAGACCTTTTTAAGGACACATTGCAAGAAATTTTCGAAGCAGAGATGGATGAACATCTTGGCTATGAAAAGCATGATCCTGTTGGCAACAACAGTGGCAATAGCCGCAATGGTTACAGCAAGAAAAACATTAAAACCAGGTTTGGTAAATCAGAAATAGAAATTCCAAGAGACAGAAATGGCGAATTTGAACCTCAAATAATCAAGAAATATGAGAATACTTCCAATCAGTTGGAGGATCAGATTATTGCAATGTATGCTAAAGGTATGTCTACTCGTGATATTGAAGACCACATGCGGCAAATTTACGGTGTTGACGTGTCACCAACCATGGTTAGTAAGATTACAGATAAAATTCTACCACTGATTGCAGAGTGGCAATCCAGACCTTTAAATCGTGTTTACCCCGTCGTTTTTTTGGATGCTATTCACTTTAAAGTACGCCAGGATAATCGAATAATTAATAAGGCAGC
>JBAIYS010000043.1 GCA_036763105.1 Peptococcaceae bacterium 1198_IL3148
CCCTTGCTTGGTGCCATGCCACTTCATCATGCCCCGTCTTAAAACAAATTCAATGGCAATGGGCCATTGGGTATAACCGGTGGATGTCCACTGATAGATGCGACCGGATTTTTGCGGTTCAACACAACCCATCAGGCAATAATCCCGGGCGTCTTCAATGGAGAATCCCTTGGCCAGCATCATTTTTATATGGGTATCATCAAAGTGACAGGCGGGGAAGCCAAGCCCTGCTTTCACAACCTCCACAATTTTCTTCATATATTCTTGTGGTGAATTGTTGTGAATCCGACAGGCAAGGGACGGTTGATACATCTTGGTAAAACGAACAGCATCCATAATCAGATAAGTCAGTTCGTTGGTGGCGTCACCACCGGTTCTCTTCTGTCCACCCACCGTCAAGTTGATAAAGGGTTGATAGCCGGCAAAATATTTTGCTCCGGCTTCGCTGGACAACCACATCACTTCGGAACATTTAATAATGAAACAACTCATCAGTTCAAAGGCTTCCAGTTTGTTGAGGCGGCCCGCTTCCATATCGGCTTTAAACATGGGATAAATGTATTGATCCAAGCGTCCCAAGGA
>JBAIYS010000044.1 GCA_036763105.1 Peptococcaceae bacterium 1198_IL3148
TTTGGTTTTGGTGACTTTTCGCAACTGTCTGTGATAACCTTCAATAACGTTGGTTGTATAAATTAGTCTACGGATTGCATATGGGTACTTAAAGTAAGTGGTTAATTCAAGCCAATTGTTTTCCCAAGAACGGATGATAATTGGGTGCTTTTTACCCCATTTATCTTTGAATTCTTCAAAAGCAAATTCGGCTTCTTCCAGAGTTAATGCCTGATAAACTTTCTTCAGATCAACCATCACTTCTTTTTGTTCTTTGTAGGAAACATACTTCATGGAATTGCGTATCTGATGTATTACGCACAGCTGTATCTCAGTTTTTGGAAAAGCAGTATTTATGGCCTCTGAGAAGCCTGAAAGCCCATCTTTACAAGCAATCAGAATGTCTTCAACACCACGGTTTTTAAGGTCATTGCATACGCCTAACCAGAATTTTGCACTTTCATTTTCGCCAATCCAAATACCTAGTATTTCTTTGTGTCCCTCCATATTAATGCCCAAAACGCTATATGCTGCCTTATTAATTATTCGATTATCCTGGCGTACTTTAAAGTGAATAGCATCCAAAAAAAC
>JBAIYS010000045.1 GCA_036763105.1 Peptococcaceae bacterium 1198_IL3148
CCAGAAGGTGAAAATGGGCTGATTACTTTGCTTAGAACGGCATCTATTTTGGGCAATGGTCAGATGCAATTCAGCTATGTTGATAACGAAGTACTGAAAAAGGCCCAAATGGAACCGGACAAGTATCGGGATTTAATCATTCGGGTGGCCGGTTACAGTGCTTATTTCGTAGAGCTGTGCAAGGAAGTACAGGATGAAATTATCAGCAGAACGGTATTAGATCACTTTTAATAAAACTATTGGTACTATTTAAGGGATGGGGACATTATGAGTACAGAAACCAAAGGCATATTAGAAAGAAAAGCGAGAATCTTCAATGTCCAGAAATATTCCATCTATGATGGGCCGGGCGTGAGAACCCTTATCTTTTTCAAAGGTTGCCCCTTGAGATGCAAGTGGTGTTCCAATCCGGAGGGTCTGGAAAGGAAATATCAGGTGATGTTCAAAGAAGATTTGTGTGTTAACTGTGGCAACTGTATTCCTATTTGTCCCGCCCACATCCAT
>JBAIYS010000046.1 GCA_036763105.1 Peptococcaceae bacterium 1198_IL3148
ATGTCCGCATACAGAAGTGTATTTGAGTTTTAGGGATGTTGGCAAGTGGTTTTTTCATGCCTTTATTAACTAGCTAACATACATAAATTAACTGCCAAAGCCTACATTTTTATTTTGCCATAAACAAAAAAAACGACGGGGTAAACACGATTTAAAGGTCTGGATTGCCACTCTGCAATCAGTGGTAGAATTTTATCTGTAATCTTACTAACCATGGTTGGTGACACGTCGACACCGTAAATTTCACGCATGTGGTCTTCAATATCACGGGTAGACATACCTTTAGCGTACATTGCAATAATTTGATCCTCCAACTGATTGGAAGTATTCTCGTATTTTTTAATTACTTGCGGTTCAAATTCCCCATTTCTGTCTCTTGGAATTTCAATTTCTGATTTACCAAACCTGGTTTTTATGTTTTTCTTGCTGTAGCCATTGCGACTATTACCACTGTTGTTGCCAGCAGGATCA
>JBAIYS010000047.1 GCA_036763105.1 Peptococcaceae bacterium 1198_IL3148
GCATCCGCCATGTGCCCTTTCTATCTTGACCTTTTTCGGTGAAATTGTAAGTTCTACCTAAATTTTTGTTTAACTTACAACCTCTTTTGGCTTTTCTTTCTCGCTGTGCAGTTTTCAAGGAACAGTTTGTGTGGGATCGATAAATCGAACCCCTACACTAATTGTATTTTTTCATGCAAACTGCTTCATGCAACGCTTTTTGTAGGGGCTCAATTCATTGAGCCCGCCAAGTAACGTTTGCACATGGCGAAACAGTTTAGTCTAACAAACAACGTTTGTTAGAGGGCGCGATAAATCGAGCCCCTACATGACAGAAGGATTTTTTAAATCCCTCAAAACTAAACAGTTGTTAAGAGATGGATGATCGACCAGAGTTCTCGTTTTAACGAGGTACTCCTTAGAAAGGAGGTGATCCAGCCGCACCTTCCGATACGGCTACCTTGTTACGACTT
>JBAIYS010000048.1 GCA_036763105.1 Peptococcaceae bacterium 1198_IL3148
AAGTCGTAACAAGGTAGCCGTATCGGAAGGTGCGGCTGGATCACCTCCTTTCTAAGGAGTACCTCGTTAAAACGAGAACTCTGGTCGATCATCCATCTCTTAACAACTGTTTAGTTTTGAGGGATTTTGGGACTATAGCTCAGCCGGTTAGAGCGCACGCCTGATAAGCGTGAGGTCGGTGGTTCGAGTCCACCTAGTCCCACCATTAAAATCCTAAAAAAGCCTGGGGGCGTAGCTCAGCTGGGAGAGCACCTGCCTTGCAAGCAGGGGGTCAGCGGTTCGATCCCGCTCGTCTCCACCATTTGTTCCTTGAAAACTGCACAGCGAGAAAGAAAAGCCAAAAGAGGTTGTAAGTTAAACAAAAATTTAGGTAGAACTTACAATTTCACCGAAAAAGGTCAAGATAGAAAGGGCACATGGCGGATGCCTA
>JBAIYS010000049.1 GCA_036763105.1 Peptococcaceae bacterium 1198_IL3148
TGAAGAGGTCGCAGAGAAAAGGCCCAAGCGACTGTTTACCAAAAACACAGGTTCCTGCTAAAGTGCAAGCTGAAGTATAGGAGCTGACGCCTGCCCGGTGCTGGAAGGTTAAGAGGAGAGGTTATCCGGCACTCAACTCTTGGTGTTAAGGAGTTGTGGAAAAGTATTATGTGTATGTTTTACTTAACGAAGATAAAAATCAACTGTATGTAGGTTATACAAAAGATTTAAAGAAACGTTTAGAAGCACATAACCATAAACCTTAGCAAAAAGAGTTGAGTGCCGGAGAAGCTTTGAATTGAAGCCCCAGTAAACGGCGGCCGTAACTATAACGGTCCTAAGGTAGCGAAATTCCTTGTCGGGTAAGTTCCGACCCGCACGAAAGGCGTAACGATTTGGGCACTGTCTCAA
>JBAIYS010000050.1 GCA_036763105.1 Peptococcaceae bacterium 1198_IL3148
TGGTGAACTTGGTGTTGTCACCAGGCATTACCATTTCTACACCTTCTGGCAGTTGGATTACGCCAGTAACGTCGGTGGTACGGAAGTAGAACTGTGGACGATAGCCATTGAAGAATGGGGTATGACGGCCACCTTCTTCTTTGGACAGTACATATACTTCTGCTTCGAAATGGGTGTGGGGGTTAATGGTACCAGGTTTTGCCAGTACTTGACCACGCTCAATTTCTTTACGGTCAACACCGCGCAACAGCGCTCCAATGTTGTCACCAGCTTCTGCAAAGTCCAGCAACTTACGGAACATTTCTACACCGGTTACCACTGTTTTGCGTGCTTTTTCTTGTAAACCTACAATTTCAACTTCGTCTTGTACCTTTACTTGACCCCGTTCTACACGAC
>JBAIYS010000051.1 GCA_036763105.1 Peptococcaceae bacterium 1198_IL3148
GTGAAGCCTTTGTCAGTGATTTGTCTTATCACCAGATCAATGGTGGCGGCGACACCTGCCCAGGCTATGACATCATCCTGATCAAAAAAGGCATTAACGGTGTGCGGCAGGAAGCTGTCGATAAACTAAATAAATTGTCAATGGAGAATCCCGAGGACATCGATAAGATTTACTTCTACAAAGCGGAAATTGAGACCTGTGATGGTATTTTGGCATATGCCAAACGGCTTTCCGATTATGCCAGGGAACTGGCGGACAGGGAGCAAGATCCAGGCCGCAAGGTGGAGCTTTATAAGATTTCCGATATTTTGACCAACGTACCGGCCAATCCACCCCGGACCTTCCATGAAGCCCTGCAGTCCATTTGGACACTGGAATCGCTGTTTGTGGTGGAAG
>JBAIYS010000052.1 GCA_036763105.1 Peptococcaceae bacterium 1198_IL3148
AACCTTGGGTTTTCGGCGGGCAGGATTCTCACCTGCCTTATCGCATACTCATACCGGCATTCTCACTTCCTACCACTCCACAGCTCCTTGCGGTACTGCTTCAACGCTGTAGGAACGCTCCCCTACCACTAAGATTATTAACTAAACTGTTACTTTTTATGGTCGGGATTGAGGGATTTGAACCCCCGGCCTCCTGCTCCCAAGGCAGGCGCGCTACCAAACTGCGCTAAATCCCGTCGGTAACAGTATAGTTAAATAAATTCTCAATCCAAAGCTTCGGTGTATAACTTAGCCCCGTTACATTTTCGGCGCAGGGTCACTTGACCAGTGAGCTATTACGCACTCTTTGAATGGTGGCTGCTTCTAAGCCAACATCCTGGTTGTCTTTGCAACC
>JBAIYS010000053.1 GCA_036763105.1 Peptococcaceae bacterium 1198_IL3148
GTCGTAACAAGGTAGCCGTATCGGAAGGTGCGGCTGGATCACCTCCTTTCTAAGGAGTACCTCGTTAAAACGAGAACTCTGGTCGATCATCCATCTCTTAACAACTGTTTAGTTTTGAGGGATTAAAAAAATCCTTCTGTCATGTAGGGGTTCGATTTATCGATCCTACACAAACTGTTCCTTGAAAACTGCACAGCGAGAAAGAAAAGCCAAAAGAGGTTGTAAGTTAAACAAAAATCTAGGTAGAACTTACAAATTCACCGAAAAAAGGTCAAGATAGAAAGGGCACATGGCGGATGCCTAGGCGCTTTAGGCCGACGAAGGACGTGGGAAGCTGCGAAAAGCTGCGGGGAGTTGCAAGCAAACCTTGATCCGCAGATCTCCGAATGGG
>JBAIYS010000054.1 GCA_036763105.1 Peptococcaceae bacterium 1198_IL3148
TAGGAACGCTCCCCTACCAAAACGGTCGTCGGTCGTCAGGCAACAGTCGTCAGGTTTTTGAAACATTCATTTATGCATTCAGTGCCTTTTGTAGGGGTTTGATTTATCAAACCCTTAACATGCATCTGCTGACATGCATTTTCGCTGTAGCAACATTTTTTCGCAGTGGGCTCAATGAATTGAGCCCCTACAAAAACAATTTAGCCACTGTTGAATGTAGGTTTTTCCTGACATCCGACGTCTGACGACAGACGACTAATTTCCAAAGCTTCGGTGTATAACTTAGCCCCGTTACATTTTCGGCGCAGGGTCACTTGACCAGTGAGCTATTACGCACTCTTTGAATGGTGGCTGCTTCTAAGCCAACATCCTGGTTGTCTTTGCAACC
>JBAIYS010000055.1 GCA_036763105.1 Peptococcaceae bacterium 1198_IL3148
TTGAATTAACCACTTACTTTAAGTACCCATATGCAATCCGTAGACTAATTTATACAACCAACGTTATTGAAGGTTATCACAGACAGTTGCGAAAAGTCACCAAAACCAAAACAGCATACCCTTCAGAAGATGAAGCACTAACCAAGATAGTGTACTTAGCTACAATGGATATTTCAAAAAATGGAATATGCCTGTAAGGGATTGGACACAGTGCATTTCTCAGTTTGCGATATACTTTGGCGACAGGCTGGAATCTGAGTAAGCGCTTAATAAACAGGTGCATGGTCACCTAGCCCAAAATATGCGAAAATACCTTCATAAGACTTAGGAATGGAGGTATAAAAGTGTACAACAAGCAAGAAAGGCAAGCGCTTGTTGCCGAATG
>JBAIYS010000056.1 GCA_036763105.1 Peptococcaceae bacterium 1198_IL3148
CCAAAATTCTTCTTCGGGCCAAGTGTTTTAGAAGGGCCTGTGAGACAGCTCCGCTAGTGATTCAAAAGGATGAACTAATTGTGGGACATCCCTGCGGTAAAGCCAGGGCCGGGGCAGTGTCCCCAGACATTGCCTGGAGATGGGTGCGGGATGAGCTGGATACCATGTCCACCCGGCCCCAAGACCCCTTTGAAATCAGTGAAGAGGACAAACGGATTTTACGGGAGGAAGTATTCCCCTACTGGGAAGGCAAGAGCGTAGATGAAATTTGTCAGAAACAATATGAAGAAGCTGGCATATGGTCATTCTCCGGTGAAGCCTTTGTCAGTGATTTGTCTT
>JBAIYS010000057.1 GCA_036763105.1 Peptococcaceae bacterium 1198_IL3148
TACTCAACTTGCTAACGGATTTGATAATGGCTGTTGGTCCCAATTTATCGGCGCCCTGGGTGGGGCTGATTCCGTCTGACAGCGGTGTCCAAGCCAGCCGTCCATTGGCTGTGGCCCCGGTGATCTCACCAATGGGTGTGTTGTTGGAGATGGAAAGGGTGCCATGGGTAAAGTGCGAATATAGCATTTTATATTTACGGTGAGCTTGCTCGGTCCAGCTGATAATGTCTGAAGCAATTAAATCTGCGTAATCATCATCGTTACCGTATTTAGGTGCATTTAGGCAATCGGTCCGAATGGCTTCGTAGCCCTCAAAAT
>JBAIYS010000058.1 GCA_036763105.1 Peptococcaceae bacterium 1198_IL3148
AACCTTGGGTTTTCGGCGGGCAGGATTCTCACCTGCCTTATCGCATACTCATACCGGCATTCTCACTTCCTACCACTCCACAGCTCCTTGCGGTACTGCTTCAACGCTGTAGGAACGCTCCCCTACCTTGGGATGGAATTACTACTACACCCTTGTGTCTCTCATAACTTAGCCCCTGGGAAACATTTTTTGCAAAATCTTTTGTTGAATGAATGCTTTTGTTTAGGGATGATTTTGCAAATTAAATGGACCACTTGTGCCAATTGGATATACTAGTAATTCCATCCCAACCAAAGCTTCGGTGTATAACTTAGCC
>JBAIYS010000059.1 GCA_036763105.1 Peptococcaceae bacterium 1198_IL3148
TTGGTATTGCGGCCATGGTATCCACATGCTCTATGGCGACGTACCCTCCCATGTCTCACAGGGTCAAATGCCCCTAAATTCCTTCGTTCTGTCTACCCATAAAGTGGATGTCAGTCTTGCTCCATTACTGGGTCTTGTGCCCTTATGGTGAAATTCAAATCTGACTAATCCGGCTCTTTTTGTCAATGTGCAATCTTTGAATTTCATTTAACATTATCAAGTTTAGTTAGATCCTAATGTTACCGCAGTGTTATAGTTATGGTTCACTTAGTAGTGAGCAGTCATCACCATTAACT
>JBAIYS010000060.1 GCA_036763105.1 Peptococcaceae bacterium 1198_IL3148
ACATTGCAAAACAGTGTAATCTAACAACCAACGTTTCGTTTGTGGGCGCGATAAATCGGCCCCTACATTGTTTGTTGTTACATCATAATCGTTCCTTCAAAACTGAACAGCGATTTAAGAAAAGCTTCAAGGTCAAGCCCTCGACCGATTAGTACTGGTCAGCTCAACACATTGCTGTGCTTACACACCCAGCCTATCTACCTGGTAGTCTACCAGGGGTCTTACTCTATTGACGGGAAATCTCATCTTGAAGTTGGCTTCGCGCTTAGATGCTTTCAGCGCTTATCCTT
>JBAIYS010000061.1 GCA_036763105.1 Peptococcaceae bacterium 1198_IL3148
CCACCAGCAGCGACAGTAGCGGTTTGGGAGCCAGGTCTCTGTGCACCCGCTGACTAATCACCGTTCCGATGGCAGACAAGCGAATGATATGTTCAATTTGCTGCTTAACGGCGGCATCAAATTCTTCGTAGGTTTTGAAGTTGTCAAGATCACCGGTGTCTAGCCCTTGCTTGGTGCCATGCCACTTCATCATGCCCCGTCTTAAAACAAATTCAATGGCAATGGGCCATTGGGTATAACCGGTGGATGTCCACTGATAGATGCGACCGGATTTTTGCGGTTCAACACAA
>JBAIYS010000062.1 GCA_036763105.1 Peptococcaceae bacterium 1198_IL3148
AAATCACAGAAGACACGCTAGTAGTGGGTGTAGATATTGCTAGCGAGGTCCAATACGCTAGAGCTTTTGATTACAGAGGAATTGAAGTTGGCAAACTTTTTAAATTTAACAATGATGATAGTGGTTTCTCTTCATTTGTAGAGTGGATTGAAGAGCTAAAATCAAAGTATCAAAAAAATTATGCCATGATTGGAATGGAACCTACTGGCCATTATTGGTTTCCTATAGCTCAATATATAAAAGATCTTCAAATGAAAGTAGCACTGGT
Organism: Peptococcaceae bacterium 1198_IL3148; assembly: GCA_036763105.1. NCBI lineage: Bacteria > Bacillati > Bacillota > Clostridia > Eubacteriales > Peptococcaceae > Peptococcaceae bacterium 1198_IL3148. The sequence continues at coordinate 269 of JBAIYS010000062.1, forward strand.
TAATCCATTTCATGTCAAACG
>JBAIYS010000063.1 GCA_036763105.1 Peptococcaceae bacterium 1198_IL3148
TTCATGCAACGCTTTTTGTAGGGGCTCAATTCATTGAGCCCGCCAAGTAACGTTTGCACATGGCGAAACAGTTTAGTCTAACAAACAACGTTTGTTAGTGGGCGCGATAAATCGAGCCCCTACATGACAGAAGGATTTTTTAAATCCCTCAAAACTAAACAGTGTTAAGAGATGGATGATCGACCAGAGTTCTCGTTTTAACGAGGTACTCCTTAGAAAGGAGGTGATCCAGCCGCACCTTCCGATACGGCTACCTTGTTACGACTTCA
>JBAIYS010000064.1 GCA_036763105.1 Peptococcaceae bacterium 1198_IL3148
AACTGAACAGCGATTTAAGAAAAGCTTTAAGGTCAAGCCCTCGACCGATTAGTACTGGTCAGCTCAACACATTGCTGTGCTTACACATCCAGCCTATCTACCTGGTAGTCTACCAGGGGTCTTACTCAATTGATGGGAAATCTCATCTTGAAGTTGGCTTCGCGCTTAGATGCTTTCAGCGCTTATCCTTCCCGAACATAGCTACCCAGCTATACCTCTGGCGAGATAACTGGTACACCAGCGGTTCGTCCAACCCGGTCC
>JBAIYS010000065.1 GCA_036763105.1 Peptococcaceae bacterium 1198_IL3148
ACAGGCCAGAAAGCCGCCTTCGCCACGAGTATTCCTCCTGATATCTACGCATTTCACCGCTACACCAGGAATACTACTTTCCTCTCCTGCACTCAAGTCTCCCAGTTTTAGAAGCTATCCCAGAGTTGAGCTCTGGGTTTTCACTCCTAACTTAAAAAACCGCCTACACGCCCTTTACGCCCAGTAATTCCGGACAACGCTCGCCCCCTACGTATTACCGCGGCTGCTGGCACGTAGTTAGCCGGGGCTTACTCTTATG
>JBAIYS010000066.1 GCA_036763105.1 Peptococcaceae bacterium 1198_IL3148
CCCCGGGAGGGGAGTGAAAGAGAACCTGAAACCATGTGCCTACAAGCAGTCGAAGCACGTTAAAAGTGTGACGGCGTACTTTTTGTAGAACGGACCGGCGAGTTACATTAACAAGCGAGGTTAAGACAGGAAAGTCGGAGCCGCAGCGAAAGCAAGTCTGAACAGGGCGCATAGTTTGTTGAAGTAGACCCGAAACCGGGTGATCTACCCATGGTCAGAGTGAAGCTGAAGTAAAATTCAGTGGAGGCTCGAACCGA
>JBAIYS010000067.1 GCA_036763105.1 Peptococcaceae bacterium 1198_IL3148
TTAAGTCCCGCAACGAGCGCAACCCCTACTGTTAGTTGCCAGCATTTAAGGTGGGCACTCTAGCAGAACTGCCGTTGACAAAACGGAGGAAGGTGGGGATGACGTCAAATCATCATGCCCCTTATGTCTTGGGCCACACACGTGCTACAATGGCCTGTACAGAGGGAAGCGAAGCCGCGAGGTGAAGCAAACCCCAAAAAGCAGGTCTCAGTTCGGATTGTAGGCTGCAACTCGCCTACATGAAGTCGGAATCGC
>JBAIYS010000068.1 GCA_036763105.1 Peptococcaceae bacterium 1198_IL3148
TCGGTTCGAGCCTCCACTGAATTTTACTTCAGCTTCACTCTGACCATGGGTAGATCACCCGGTTTCGGGTCTACTTCAACAAACTATGCGCCCTGTTCAGACTTGCTTTCGCTGCGGCTCCGACTTTACAGTCTTAACCTCGCTTGTTAATGTAACTCGCCGGTCCGTTCTACAAAAAGTACGCCGTCACACTTTTAACGTGCTTCGACTGCTTGTAGGCACATGGTTTCAGGTTCTATTTCACTCCCCTCCCGG
>JBAIYS010000069.1 GCA_036763105.1 Peptococcaceae bacterium 1198_IL3148
TAGACGATGAAGAACTTCTGGAACTGGTGGACATGGAAGTTCGTGAACTGTTAACCGAATACGAATTCCCTGGCGATGACACACCAATCGTAGCCGGTTCCGCGCTGAAAGCCCTAGAGTGTGGCTGCGGTAAAGAAGACTGTGAGTGGTGTGGCAAGATCTGGGAACTGATGAAGAATGTGGACAGCTACATTCCAACTCCAGAACGTGATCGCGACAAGCCATTCTTGATGCCGGTTGAGGACGTATTCTCCA
>JBAIYS010000070.1 GCA_036763105.1 Peptococcaceae bacterium 1198_IL3148
CCGGCTCTTTTTGTCAATGTGCAATCTTTGAATTTCATTTAACATTATCAAGTTTAGTTAGATCCTAATGTTACCGCAGTGTTATAGTTATGGTTCACTTAGTAGTGAGCAGTCATCACCATTAACTGTACTAACGGATCACAGTACCTTGAAAACATTCCTTACAACTATTACGCTGCTAATTGCTTTGCAGGTCTCTTTATGTCATTTATCATTTTTTGTGGATTATACACTACATTTTTTGTCAACAACGCA
>JBAIYS010000071.1 GCA_036763105.1 Peptococcaceae bacterium 1198_IL3148
GCCCCACCCAGGGCGCCGATAAATTGGGACCAACAGCCATTATCAAATCCGTTAGCAAGTTGAGTAACGAATCGATGAACATCGGCATGGTCCACAACTTTAAGCTGCTGAAGGGCCTTTTGGAAACGCCAGAAGGTGAAAATGGGCTGATTACTTTGCTTAGAACGGCATCTATTTTGGGCAATGGTCAGATGCAATTCAGCTATGTTGATAACGAAGTACTGAAAAAGGCCCAAATGGAACCGGACAAGTATC
>JBAIYS010000072.1 GCA_036763105.1 Peptococcaceae bacterium 1198_IL3148
TGAAGCAGCCCGGGCCGGTGAGCATGGCAAGGGGTTTGCGGTGGTGGCAGATGAAGTGAGAAAGTTGGCGGAGCAATCTGGCAATGCCGCTAAAGAAATTGGCCAGTTAATTAATCAAATTCAAGTGGAAGTAACAAATTCCGTTGATAAAATGACGGCCACCAATGAAGCGGTTAAACAGGGAGCATCACTGGCTGCCGAAGCAGGCAGAGCATTGACAGAAATAGTCCAAGCCAACCAAAAGGCGGCGGAGTT
>JBAIYS010000073.1 GCA_036763105.1 Peptococcaceae bacterium 1198_IL3148
CCTTGCCATGCTCACCGGCCCGGGCTGCTTCAATGGCAGCGTTTAAAGCCAACAGGTTGGTTTGATCAGCAATGTTGGTGATCAACACAGTAATATTGCCTACCTCCCGGGACAGTGTGCCCAGTCTGTTCACCACATCTGCTGTTTGCTGTGTATCTTCAGCTATCTGATTGATTTTATTAATGGTGTTGGTTACCGATTGATTGCCCGCTTGGGCAATCTGTACTACTTTTTCGCTTTCCTCAGCCGCACTAT
>JBAIYS010000074.1 GCA_036763105.1 Peptococcaceae bacterium 1198_IL3148
CCGGCTCTTTTTGTCAATGTGCAATCTTTGAATTTCATTTAACATTATCAAGTTTAGTTAGATCCTAATGTTACCGCAGTGTTATAGTTATGGTTCACTTAGTAGTGAGCAGTCATCACCATTAACTCTACTAACGGATCACAGTACCTTGAAAACATTCCTTACAACTATTACGCTGCTAATTGCTTTGCAGGTCTCTTTATGTCATTTATCATTTTTTGTGGATTATACACTACATTTTTTGTCAACAACGCA
>JBAIYS010000075.1 GCA_036763105.1 Peptococcaceae bacterium 1198_IL3148
AGCTTTATAAGATTTCCGATATTTTGACCAACGTACCGGCCAATCCACCCCGGACCTTCCATGAAGCCCTGCAGTCCATTTGGACACTGGAATCGCTGTTTGTGGTGGAAGAGAACCAGACCGGTATTTCCTTGGGACGCTTGGATCAATACATTTATCCCATGTTTAAAGCCGATATGGAAGCGGGCCGCCTCAACAAACTGGAAGCCTTTGAACTGATGAGTTGTTTCATTATTAAATGTTCCGAAGTGATGT
>JBAIYS010000076.1 GCA_036763105.1 Peptococcaceae bacterium 1198_IL3148
TGAAGTTGGCAAACTTTTTAAATTTAACAATGATGATAGTGGTTTTTCTTCATTTGTAGAGTGGATTGAAGAGCTAAAAGCAAAGTATCAAAAAAATTATGCCATGATTGGAATGGAACCTACTGGCTATTATTGGTTTCCTATAGCTCAATATATAAAAGATCTTCAAATGAAAGTAGCACTGGTTAATCCATTTCATGTCAAACGAAGCAAAGAATTAGACGACAATAACCCAAGCAAGAATGACCGAAAGGA
>JBAIYS010000077.1 GCA_036763105.1 Peptococcaceae bacterium 1198_IL3148
AAAATAAAAATGTAGGCTTTGGCAGTTAATTTATGTATGTTAGCTAGTTAATAAAGGCATGAAAAAACCACTTGCCAACATCCCTAAAACTCAAATACACTTCTGTATGCGGACATCGTGTACAGGAGGTCTTAGGAGATGTTGAAAGTGGCTGAAATAGATTATATCAGGTTTTTAGCTAATACAAAAGGGTTGTCCTATGCTGAAATTGCAAGGCAGCTGGGTGTAGATCCTAGAACAGTCAAGAAATATGTA
>JBAIYS010000078.1 GCA_036763105.1 Peptococcaceae bacterium 1198_IL3148
ATTTGCTATCCAAATAGTTTAGTAAAGTAATTACCATACAAGAATGGCAAAAACTCCATTTCAAACGCTAATATGAATTGAAAAATTATTCTAAATCCTACCAGATAAACAACTAGAGCAGTTAATAGTAATTGTCAAAAAATCTGCACATAGCAACTGCCTTTAAGAACTGAGATAATAACCTCAAGAATATATGAGGGAGGAATTCTCATGACCCTTGAAGAGCAGTCCATGATCAGGCGCCAGCAAGTAAA
>JBAIYS010000079.1 GCA_036763105.1 Peptococcaceae bacterium 1198_IL3148
AAATGGAGTTTTTGCCATTCTTGTATGGTAATTACTTTACTAAACTATTTGGATAGCAAATTAAATAGGGAAGGTGAAGCACAACCCATGCTAAATATTGAAAATAAGAATAAAGTTGAGTTTAATGGTAATTGTCAAATCCTAAGCACTTAGGTAAATAAAAAGCCCAACCCGAGGATTGGACTTGATTTCAATTTTTAGTTTTGTAGCAGTTGTCGGGAAGCTCTTTAGACCATGGAACAAACTTTTCAATC
>JBAIYS010000080.1 GCA_036763105.1 Peptococcaceae bacterium 1198_IL3148
CAGAAAAAATACCAGATTATTGCCGTAACACAAAAAACTAATATAATTATACTAAACCCGGGTGCAGCTTAGATAAGCAGTGCCCGGGTTTTGATTTTGTCAATGCGCCGGAATATTAAGCGCTTACGAATCTGAATTGTAAATCTAAAAGAATCTGGGGCTTCGCCCCAAAGTTTATCGCTTTTAGTTCTCCCGAGGATAGGGGAATAGTTAAGGGGTAGCAAAAATGCCACCCCTATCCTCGGCAGAACCCC
>JBAIYS010000081.1 GCA_036763105.1 Peptococcaceae bacterium 1198_IL3148
TAATGGAGCAAGACTGACATCCACTTTATGGGTAGACAGAACGAAGGAATTTAGGGGCATTTGACCCTGTGAGACATGGGAGGGTACGTCGCCATAGAGCATGTGGATACCATGGCCGCAATACCAACTAAGACGCAGTCTTAGTTGGTATAAGGTTTTCTATCCATAATTATACAATGTTGAAAAATATACCCATAATGCTTGTTTTTGAAAATGTGTAATTCTAAGAAATACAGAGATATTTTAAGAAAA
>JBAIYS010000082.1 GCA_036763105.1 Peptococcaceae bacterium 1198_IL3148
TAAGCCCCGGCTAACTACGTGCCAGCAGCCGCGGTAATACGTAGGGGGCGAGCGTTGTCCGGAATTACTGGGCGTAAAGGGCGTGTAGGCGGTTTTTTAAGTTAGGAGTGAAAACCCAGGGCTTAACTCTGGGATAGCTTCTAAAACTGGGAGACTTGAGTGCAGGAGAGGAAAGTAGTATTCCTGGTGTAGCGGTGAAATGCGTAGATATCAGGAGGAATACTCGTGGCGAAGGCGGCTTTCTGGCCTGT
>JBAIYS010000083.1 GCA_036763105.1 Peptococcaceae bacterium 1198_IL3148
TTGGGAAAACAATTGGCTTGAATTAACCACTTACTTTAAGTACCCATATGCAATCCGTAGACTAATTTATACAACCAACGTTATTGAAGGTTATCACAGACAGTTGCGAAAAGTCACCAAAACCAAACAGCATACCCTTCAGATGAAGCACTAACCAAGATAGTGTACTTAGCTACAATGGATATTTCAAAGAAATGGAATATGCCTGTAAGGGATTGGACACAGTGCATTTCTCAGTTTGCGATATACTT
>JBAIYS010000084.1 GCA_036763105.1 Peptococcaceae bacterium 1198_IL3148
ACAAAAGGCATTGCATGCAGTGATGGATGTATTTCATGGTTAATGTATATTCTTTTGCTATGTAAATAAGGTATATCTTTAAGAAACACCCGTGCTGTAGGGGCTTGATTCATCAAGCCCACCAAAGTAGCGTTTGTTTAAGGTACCAAAATGTTTTGCCATTGGCAAAGGTTACGATTTATGCGGGCTCAATGAATTGAGCCCCTACAAAAGGCATTGCATGCAGTGATGGATGTATTTCGTGGTTA
>JBAIYS010000085.1 GCA_036763105.1 Peptococcaceae bacterium 1198_IL3148
GGTTTACACTTTTATTTTATATTATATCTGGTTTGATATTAATTTAAACATGGTTATGGTGGTGTAATCTATTTTTATCTGTAACCACTGTGGGTATGTGGGCAGGTCATGCGTCAGCAATGAGCTGTCCATATATCCACAGGATGCACCGGTAAAAAGTTGTGAGTGTCAACCAGGTTTACACTTTTATTTTATATTATATCTGGTTTGATATTAATTTAAACATGGTTATGGTGGTGTAATCT
>JBAIYS010000086.1 GCA_036763105.1 Peptococcaceae bacterium 1198_IL3148
AGAACCTGAAACCATGTGCCTACAAGCAGTCGAAGCACGTTAAAAGTGTGACGGCGTACTTTTTGTAGAACGGACCGGCGAGTTACATTAACAAGCGAGGTTAAGACTGGAAAGTTGGAGCCGCAGCGAAAGCAAGTCTGAACAGGGCGCATAGTTTGTTGAAGTAGACCCGAAACCGGGTGATCTACCCATGGTCAGAGTGAAGCTGAAGTAAAATTCAGTGGAGGCTCGAACCGACCGTCA
>JBAIYS010000087.1 GCA_036763105.1 Peptococcaceae bacterium 1198_IL3148
CAGTCTTAACCTCGCTTGTTAATGTAACTCGCCGGTCCGTTCTACAAAAAGTACGCCGTCACACTTTTAACGTGCTTCGACTGCTTGTAGGCACATGGTTTCAGGTTCTATTTCACTCCCCTCCCGGGGTGCTTTTCACCTTTCCCTCACGGTACTGGTTCGCTATCGGTCGCTTTAGGTATTTAGCCTTGGCAGGTGGTCCTGCCGGATTCCCACGGGGTTCCACGTGTCCCGCGG
>JBAIYS010000088.1 GCA_036763105.1 Peptococcaceae bacterium 1198_IL3148
AACCTTGGGTTTTCGGCGGGCAGGATTCTCACCTGCCTTATCGCATACTCATACCGGCATTCTCACTTCCTACCACTCCACAGCTCCTTACGGTACTGCTTCAACGCTGTAGGAACGCTCCCCTACCAAAACGGTCGTCGGTCGTCAGGCAACAGTCGTCAGGTTTTTGAAACATTCATTTATGCATTCAGTGCCTTTTGTAGGGGTTTGATTTATCAAACCCTTAACATGCATCT
>JBAIYS010000089.1 GCA_036763105.1 Peptococcaceae bacterium 1198_IL3148
AACCTTGGGTTTTCGGCGGGCAGGATTCTCACCTGCCTTATCGCATACTCATACCGGCATTCTCACTTCCTACCACTCCACAGCTCCTTACGGTACTGCTTCAATGCAATAGGAACGCTCCCCTACCAAAACGGTCGTCGGTCGTCAGGCAACAGTCGTCAGGTTTTTGAAACATTCATTTATGCATTCAGTGCCTTTTGTAGGGGTTTGATTTATCAAACCCTTAACATGCATCT
>JBAIYS010000090.1 GCA_036763105.1 Peptococcaceae bacterium 1198_IL3148
AAAATCATCCCTAAACAAAAGCATTCATTCAACAAAAGATTTTGCAATAAATGTTTCCCAGGGGCTAAGTTATGAGAGACACAAGGGTGTAGTAGTAATTCCATCCCAAGGTAGGGGAGCGTTCCTATTGCATTGAAGCAGTACCGTAAGGAGCTGTGGAGTGGTAGGAAGTGAGAATGCCGGTATGAGTATGCGATAAGGCAGGTGAGAATCCTGCCCGCCGAAAACCCAAGGTT
>JBAIYS010000091.1 GCA_036763105.1 Peptococcaceae bacterium 1198_IL3148
TAAGTTTAATTAAAAGTAAACTTTCAATTAAACCCCGTTCGACTTGCATGTGTTAGGCATGCCGCCAGCGTTCGTCCTGAGCCAGGATCAAACTCTCCATAAAATATTTTTATGAATAAGCTGATTTTAGCTCATTTATCATGTGTTATTTTTTGAAACATGCGTTTTCACTATGCGCAAATGTTTCTTTTTGTGGGCGCGATAAATCGGCCCCTACAAAAACACTTGCATGCAA
>JBAIYS010000092.1 GCA_036763105.1 Peptococcaceae bacterium 1198_IL3148
TATCTGCACCACCACATAAAACAGTTGGCACGGTATTGGGATCAGTAGTAGATTGCCATGAAACATCATCCCTTGTTTTGTAATAATAAAGGGTACTAGCAGCCTCAGCCTTCAATAAATGGGCGTTCTAAGAAGTATGGAAACTTAACACAAAAAAATACTTTCATTACCTTAATTAACAATAAAACCCTTGAATTATATGTAATAAATTCAAGGGTCTGTAACTTTATGTCAG
>JBAIYS010000093.1 GCA_036763105.1 Peptococcaceae bacterium 1198_IL3148
CCAATACCGTGCCAACTGCTTTATGTGGTGGTGCAGATAGGAGTGACAATATAGGGCACGTATTTGTTAGTACATTAAACTTACAACCGTCAATCAGTGTTTCATCCCCTTCAAATAATCCACCATTTTCTGCAGTTACAGGACACGATAAAATGACCATTTCAGGCAATGTAACCGACCAGGATGTGGGAGATGTGTTAAATATTTACTATCGAATAGATAGTGGTAGTAAAG
>JBAIYS010000094.1 GCA_036763105.1 Peptococcaceae bacterium 1198_IL3148
TTTACTACCACTATCTATTCGATAGTAAATATTTAACACATCTCCCACATCCTGGTCGGTTACATTGCCTGAAATGGTCATTTTATCGTGTCCTGTAACTGCAGAAAATGGTGGATTATTTGAAGGAATAGATAAACTAATCGAAGGAATTTTATTATTTATTATATTAAAAGTTAAGTTTTTAACGACTGGTGTTATGTTTATATTAGTTGTGTTAAGCGTTATTTGATATT
>JBAIYS010000095.1 GCA_036763105.1 Peptococcaceae bacterium 1198_IL3148
TTATCTCCCATCACTCCCTTTAAATACAAAAGAAACATGCTACCACCAGCATGTTTTTAGCCTTAGTCACCCATTTTCCATCCAAACCCCAAACCGTTCTTACTTTAATGGTGGATTATTTGAAGGACTTGTTACTGACATATTAGGTTCTGTGTTTTTAAGCGCTCGCTGAACAGTAACATATGTGGTAGGAGAATTGCGACCCGAACCAAAACTTAAATATTCATCCACCA
>JBAIYS010000096.1 GCA_036763105.1 Peptococcaceae bacterium 1198_IL3148
GTCGTAACAAGGTAGCCGTATCGGAAGGTGCGGCTGGATCACCTCCTTTCTAAGGAGTACCTCGTTAAAACGAGAACTCTGGTCGATCATCCATCTCTTAACAACTGTTTAGTTTTGAGGGATTAAATTCAATTTAATTACCTCATTCATGTAGGGGCTCGATTTATCGCGCCCACTAACAAACGTTGTTTGTTAGACTAAACTGTTTCGCCATGTGCAAACGTTACTTG
>JBAIYS010000097.1 GCA_036763105.1 Peptococcaceae bacterium 1198_IL3148
TAATGGAGCAAGACTGACATCCACTTTATGGGTAGACAGAACGAAGGAATTTAGGGGCATTTGACCCTGTGAGACATGGGAGGGTACGTCGCCATAGAGCATGTGGATACCATGGCCGCAATACCAAACTAAGACGCAGTCTTAGTTGGTATAAGGTTTTCTATCCATAATTATACAATGTTGAAAAATATACCCATAATGCTTGTTTTTGAAAATGTGTAAT
>JBAIYS010000098.1 GCA_036763105.1 Peptococcaceae bacterium 1198_IL3148
AAGTAAACTTTCAATTAAACCCCGTTCGACTTGCATGTGTTAGGCATGCCGCCAGCGTTCGTCCTGAGCCAGGATCAAACTCTCCATAAAATTTCTTTATGAATAAGCTGATTTTAGCTCATTTATCATGTGTTATTTTTTGAAACATGCGTTTTCACTATGCGCAAATGTTTCTTTTTGTGGGCGCGATAAATCGGCCCCTACAAAAACACTTGCATGCAA
>JBAIYS010000099.1 GCA_036763105.1 Peptococcaceae bacterium 1198_IL3148
CCTGGTAGACTACCAGGTAGATAGGCTGGATGTGTAAGCACAGCAATGTGTTGAGCTGACCAGTACTAATCGGTCGAGGGCTTGACCTTAAAGCTTTTCTTAAATCGCTGTTCAGTTTTGAAGGAACGATTATGATGTAACAACAAACAATGTAGGGGCCGATTTATCGCGCCCACAAACGAAACGTTGGTTGTTAGATTACACTGTTTTGCAATGT
>JBAIYS010000100.1 GCA_036763105.1 Peptococcaceae bacterium 1198_IL3148
CAACGCCCTACGGGTTTGGACGCACTTTTCCAGCCGTGCGCTTAGCCTACCCTCCTGCGTCACCCCATCCTTCAAACGGTTGTTGGTGGCATCGGAATTTCTACCGATTGTCCATCGCCTACGCCTTTCGGCCTCGGCTTAGGTCCCGGCTTACTCTGGGCGGACGAGCCTTCCCCAGAAAACCTTGGGTTTTCGGCGGGCAG
>JBAIYS010000101.1 GCA_036763105.1 Peptococcaceae bacterium 1198_IL3148
TCGGTTTACGGTACGGGCACCAACTTCCTCGTTAGAGGCTTTTCTTGGCAGTTTGGGATCAGCTACTTCGTTACTTGTTTTCACTCCCCATCACCTCTCAGGCTTTTTGTTGCGCGGTTTTGCCTGCGCAACGCCCTACGGGTTTGGACGCACTTTTCCAGCCGTGCGCTTAGCCTACCCTCCTGCGTCACCCCATCCTTCAA